>JAQVZT010000012.1 GCA_028708055.1 Methanothrix sp. | reverse complement strand
ACTCTTTTTTGGATAGCGGTTCTCCTTCATTGCATTTTCATGATTATTGGGCATGATGAAATAGAACTTGGCATTACTTAGCGGCTACAGCTCTCATCGATGGGCGGTTGCAGATAGTAGTATCCCATAAGAGTTAATACGCCATCGTTAAATTTTAAAAAATTCCTTGGATTCATGTCTCTTTGTCATTGCAGCTCCCCAGAATCCAGCTGTTTTTGAAGTTGTTCGCATCTTTCGATAGACAAACCGCCTTTAGCCCTTATCTCGCATAATAGCTTTTGAATATCGGTCATATGGTATCAACCTCCCAAAAATAACTATCTCGCCGGAGTATATTTAGCTAGTTGAGGCAAAATATGATCGTGCGTGCGCTTATTCTCAAAGAGTGTGATTATTGATTATTCCGCATAGCAGCAATTTCAAGCTACTAAAGGCCGCGCCGGGCGGGCAGATATCTGCGGCCTGCTCGATGAGCCAGCATCAGGACTGTGGCAGATGGCATGGCTGGACCAGGGGAGCACTGCTTTTTAAAAGCTACCAGTGTCATGCTTTCATCTGAAATAGGTTCATGAGCACGCCGGCAGCGGCTTCCGGACTGACCATACGCTTTTCCATGATAATCAATGCACGCATGAGATCGCTATAACCATCTGTTCCTAAGAACTGCTCAGCTTTGAACTCTGCAGCAGTATAGCCTCCTTTCTGCATAGCATACGCGAGATCATTGATGCTGTTTTGAGTGAAGGCCGCATGTATTATGCCTATTTCTTCAATCACTTTAGCAATGCTGCCATCTTTCACTAAATCCATTACCAATTAAATCGCCTCTTATAGATGAAAATGCATAAAGTCAACAAAAGAAAAAGCGTTAACTTATGCATCTTTGATTTTTTACGTTTGGTCCTTTTCTATGTCAAGGGCAATTTCTTTTCCACCATATGCATCTGAGACACGCGTTTTTTGCATTCTTCAAGACCTCTGACTCCTTCTTCGCGCGCATACCCAAGCCATCACCTGCACAGACCTCATGAAAACGACACATTGTTCTCCGAAATTAATGAGGATTTTTATCTAAGTTCACTTTCTTATCCAAGAGCGCAGGGAGTGAAGGCCGAGCAATAGGCCAAAGTACACAGTAAACCGAGCGCAACGCTTGAATAATCCCGGCCAGGTTGATCCTATTGTAATGCCGATCAATAATACGGCCAGTTTGATTGGAATGAACTCCCACCACTCCATCTCGGCTCTTTTCAATATTATCGCCATTGCAGTTCACCTTTAATAAGAGAGAAAGGCTAGGAAAGGCTAGAACATAGCAGCGCTTGAAGTCTCACCTTACCGGAAAATCTTTTGCATTTACTTCAGGAAATCCAGTTTTGCCTGAACTTTCTTTATCTTCATATCCAATTTTGCTTTCATCACTGCTTTTTCTTATCTTCGGGGATGCTCTTCCACCAGCCCCAGCCGCCTTCCATTCCTTCTTATTCATGCTCCATACCATTCACACCTTCGCAGGTCTGATTTTATCTGAATTATACTTATTATACCTGATAGTATTTATACGTTTCAACAATTTTAAATATGTATATGAATATAATATGCCATAGCCTGCCTGATATGGATGACATTCTCGATACATCAAGCCAAGACCAAAGGAGTATTTCGTTAAATCGAACTCCGGGCCGGTGGATGTATGGTGGCATTATTTGTGAATGCATTAGGACGATGAGATAGGACTGGAGATAGATGACTCAAACTCTGCGCCAAAACTGATTAGATATGTTCCATTTTGGGCTGACCCAAAAAGGGACACGATTGCTTGATGGGTACTTGACAGAATGAATCAATTCGCGTGGCAGGACGGAGACGAATCGAAAGAAATCGTATGGCTCTGGCGATTTAGTGTACTTGATAGGTACTTGATAGAAAGGCGAAGATCTCGGACCTGGAGAAGCTGGAGAACGCTGGCTGCAAGATCGAGCCTTGGCTAAAGCAATTGCTGGCAAGGTCGAGATCACCGCCAGGCTGTGCTCTATTCTGGGTGACCTGACAGTTGCGGAGCTCCAGGCCCTCATGATTGAGAACCGCATAGTAGGGATAAAGGCCCAGCTCGACTATGACCTGAAGATCCTGATGGCAAAGGAGATAGGCATCGACAAAGACCGTCTTTTTGTGGGAGATCATCTCTTCTTCCAGGCTAACCGGGAGGCGGTCTCGTCGATTCTAAAGGTGATGAGTTCAGGGACTACAGCATAGGGCCGGGAACCTCTTGCAGGCAGAGATGCGAGGATAGTTCATCAAGGTGCATAGGGGAATAGCCAGCGGGATGCATTCGACCCCTCTGCTAAAATTCACAAAAAATTTTGATCGAAAGCCTTATGGTTTATAAGAAACCTATATACCAATCATTTGTAAACCGGAGGTGACCATGACGATAGGAGAGCGCATTAAACAGGGAAGGCAGATGGCAGGGCTCTCCCAAAGAGAATTGGCAACCAAGGTAGGCGTCAGCGCTCAAGCCATATCCAAATATGAGCGAAATCTCGATGTGCCTGGCTCAAAAGTTCTCATTCAGCTAGCTCGCGCTCTAGGAGTTCGCGTGGAGTTCTTCCTCCGGCCTAAATCCCTCTCCAAAATGGAACCAAAGTTCAGAAAACGCCAATTGCTATCTAGAAAGGGCAAGGACTCAGTTTTGGCTCGCGTTTCGGACTGGCTCGAGAGGTACCTGGAAATTGAAGGCATCCTTTCTGAGGATGAGGCAGGTATTGTGTTCGAGTATCCTGTGAGGTTTCCGGTCGAGGTTATGACCTTCAACGATATTGAGAAAGCCGCTGAAGATCTTCGCCGCTCCTGGGATCTTGGGATTGGCCCTATCGAGAACCTCACAGACCTGCTGGAGGCAAAAGGCCTAAAGATAGGCTCAATGGATGCGGACGGGAAGTTTGACGCCTGCACATTCCAGGCGGAGAACGATCTCACAGTAACCGCGATTGTCACCAGGGGCGATATGCCCGGAGACCGCCAGAGGTTCTGCATCGCCCATGAGCTTGGACATCTGATGCTGAGTACTGCCGGCCTAAACGAGGAGAAAGCAGCTCACCGCTTTGCAGCAGCCTTCCTGGTTCCTTCGTCCGCTGCAAAATTTGAGCTTAGAGGCAAGAGAAACGACCTCAGCCTATATGAGTTGCACCTCTTGAAACACAAATATGGTTTGAGCATGCAGGCATGGATATATCGGGCGAAGGATCTTGAAATAATCTCTGAGACCACTGCCAAGACGCTTTTTAAGACCTTCCGCTTGAAAGGCTGGCATAAGAAAGAACCGGATGATTCAGTGCCTCCAGAACTGCCACGCAGATTTGAGAGGCTTGTTATGGGTGCATTGGCAGACGGGATAATATCCGAGTCGAGGGCCAATGAGATCCTCGGCATGAATGTAAGGGACTTCCTGTCAAAAGAAGCGGTCACTCACGGGGGATGGTTGGCTGAGGTGTGTAACTGACGCCAACCTTTGGATAGACTTGCTTCATGGAGAGATTGCGGCCAATGCCTTCCATCTCCCCTGGGAGTTCATGGCCCCGGATATGGTGATCGCAGAATTACTGTTGCCATCATGGGATCTCCTGGGCATGGGACTTATTGAAAAGAGTCTGCCAGGATCAGCTATGCTGAGGGCAGAAGAATTGATTAAAAAATATCCCCGGCCAGGACGTATCGATCTGATATCATTGGTCCTGGCTATGCAAGAAAATGCTCTTCTTCTTACAGGCGATGAGGCCCTGCGCAAGGCTGCCCAGGAGGAGGGAGTGGTTGTTCATGGGACCTTGTGGCTTTTAGATGTAATGGTAAAAGAAGGCGCTATTTCGAAAGCGGAAGGATACAGATCCCTGGAGCTAATGAGCAATGCAGGCAGAAGGCTACCTAAGAAGGAAGTCTCGGCCCGAATGAACTCCTGGAGATCTGGAGAAAAATAGCTCTGTGGAGGATACCCATTTTATCCACCAAATGTCGGGGGAGCATCTGATTTGCCTTGCGAGGCGGTCTCGACGGTCCTGAAATGCGATGAATTAGATAGAGCTGTAGCAGAGAGCCGAGGAGGAGATTGCCGGACTGTGAAAGGAGCTGGCCGAGAACGGCAGACAGATCGAGCAGACCGAGAGTGCCCTGTCGGAGCTCCAGCTGGGGGCTACTGCATGAGCAGGAAGAAGGAGATCAGCTTCGACCTGGACAGGCTCGTCCTTCCTCCAGCCGATCTATGCATTGTCCGGCTTGCAGATGTGGGTCTTCCCACAAGGAGCGAGCTCTCCAGGCAAAACAGCGATGGGCTCGTCTGCGAACGCGGCCAGATTGTGGTAGATGGGAAGCTGATCAAGGACAACGGCCTCTACGCCATCGAGCGGACGGCGGCGGTGTCGAGGCTGATTGAGGCAGGAGTGCTCCTGGACCAGGGCTTTAGGATCCCGAGCGGGTGGATAAGCACGGCGGATGGGAGGATAGTCAAACTTTGAGGCCGCCTTCATCGAAGGCGGTTGCGAAAGAGTAGTGTCACATTGACTGTAATTGGTTCGATTGATGTGACACTGCCAATGCGGATGAGCATAGACTGAGCAGGTCGGCCCTTTTATGAGGCATCATGGCGTAACTTATTCAAAGCTTAGGGCCTGATCCTTGAAGCCGGAAAAGAGGAGATCGAAGAAAGAGGATAGTGGTGGTTCAGGAGATGAAGCCACATGAAATGGATTAACGAAATTTATAGATTGGCAAGACCACTTTTCAGTATATATATTTATTTATTATTATTAATAATTATTTTATCATTATTTATCAGTATAAGCCTTCAAAGCAATAATGATTACAATGAGAGCATCAATATGAAATTAGCCGATAATATTTTTAGAGTGCTTGCAGGCGCAGCTGCAGGCGGACTTTTAACAATATTGGTGCTAAATCACACGGCAAGAGTACGAGTAGAGCATTCATCATTAGCAATTATTCAGCGATTAGTTGAATTGTCTGGGGCGGCCTACGTAGATATTCTCGGCAATTATGGCCGAGGAGATTTTATCAATAGTATATATGGATCTGCATTTGGTCCCAGTGATGGCAGCGATCGCATCAATGAAGTGATTGATTTATTGTCAGAAAAGGCAAGAAGATTTGAAAGAGGGGAGCATCCATATGGTTTATACAAATATGATAGAACAATAAAATATGTAGAAGATTTAACAAATATCTATTATAGGGACGTAATTAATAATACAAATGACCGGATTATGCTAAAAGAGCTATATCATTGCACAAATGTTGGTTTAAAGCTCTTGGGGTTACTTCAAGGAGAATTCACGGAGTCTAGTAAGCTCTGGACACTCGCACATTTCTTAGAAGTAAATCTCAAATTATACAGAATTTTGCTAATCAATTTTGGCGTAGTTATAGAAGATGATAGAAAAGTTATCGAAGCCAGAGCATGACCTTTAATCTACCAAGCCAACAATTAATTAGAAATCTCGGCTGTTGTTTTAAAAAGAAGATAGGAAAATTGTAAATCCTCCGGGATTTAACAAGTTGTAGGTGCATAAAGAATGATCGAAGAACTCGATTTACCGCATATCCCTGAGTGGGATGGTCCTGAGAAGGCTATTGGTGATATGTATAGATGGAGTAGAGATATTGGCTACAACCATCTTGTGATCAGACATTTAAGGGATAAGGTAACTAGGAAATTCATAACTGAAGGGATATTTTGGGATGTTTCTCAGCTTATGGGTCAACGCTGGATAATTCAAAATGGCAGGAAATTCGTGCTTGATATTCAACTATCATCATGGGGGGATCTGCGAACGGAAGACTGCGATCTCGCAGTTACTGGAATTGGGCCCGGTGAGGTTATCGATGATGATGTATCAACCCCGAAGAAGATGGCCGCTTACCTCGAAAGACTGGCAAAAAAATGATTACCTGGGCCGATGGAATCATAAGACCTTATGGACTTCGAAGCAAGGCACCAAAACCCTCTAAACCCAAGCATGTCCAAAGGATCCAGAAGGAGGCTAAGCTGCCTGATAAGGTGGATGACGTTCTACCACAGAACGAGTTCAACCTGGCTATAGGGCGGGCAGCAGCCCCTTAAGCACGGAGAAGTTACCACGAAAACACTTGAAAAATTCATAATTTTAGGTGCGAATTGTAAATTTCATCGATGCTTTCCATGACGTTTTAATGGTAATTTGACAAGATATCACAGAACTCAGTCTGGCTTGGCAGCTGTAACTCTCATCGATGGCCGTTCGCAGAATAGTATTTCAATGAGGTCCGATGATGAGGATATCAAGAAAAGAGCCAGTAGCTGTCCTGGAAGTGATGTTAATGGAACCCAATCTCAGCAATCAAATTATTCTTAATGCTTAAATAAATGCTACTTTACTTCAACCTCCACAATCATTTTGGACTTCTAATACCATGGCCTCACTCATAGCAGCTGGGGCAACAATCATTGGGGTTTATTTAGGGCAAATATGGATAAAAAGGTCAAAGACGGAAGATAATTTCTTTAAAAACAGGCGGCACTCCTACTACAAATATATGACGGTTTTTTCTGAAGCAGGAAGAGAAAGAGAATGGACTCGGGAATCCGCTTCTGAAAAAATCCTTATCTTATGGAAGACCGCGTTAGAGGCGGGAGAATATGGAGATATTCGCGGTATTTCCTGTAAAGCAACTCTAAAGAATATATTCAAAAATGATGATTTGGCAGCTTCAAACCTAAAACTGCTTCTTGCCCGGATGGGGAACTTTGATGGCAAAGAGACAACATATGACATAATTGAAGATATTACAATCTATTCCTTTTACGGCTTTATTGCACTAATTGAAGCTTTAATGCAATTTGATCCTGAGGACATTGAAATAGATTTTCTAGTTGAATACGGGAGTGAATACTTTCCAATATTTAGAAATATTTTATTAAGTGAGTCAGAGAGAACACCAATCTGGGCTAAGTGGGCGGGATGGTTTAGAGAACGATATGGGATAGCCCCTCCGAGGGCAATGCCGGGATTGAAGATAATCGATGACTTTTCAGTTCCATCACGGGAAGTCATCCTTTTGGCACTCGCTAGCAGCGGTGGGATGATGTATCGAAGCAAGCTGAGAAGATTCACTGGGATGAGATATGACGTCCTGGATGCTATGCTTGCGGAGCTGGCCAGCGAAGGCCAGATCAATATTTCAGGCGATATGGTGCGCCTGAAATCAGCTAGACCTTTCAGCAGGGATTCTTAAGGCCATGGGACCTTTCGTTAGAGGTCCATACTCTTGGCTTCAAATTGGCTCCAGATCATCTCATCAACCTTCGACGGCCTTGACCCCAAAGACCTCTACCTGGGCCACCCCCGGCAGCTTCCTGGACCTAACACAATGCGAGGTCCTACTAAAAGTCGCGCATGCCTCCACCTTCTTATATGACGGCCCTTACAAGACTGCATCAAGTGTTACATAAGAAAGGTGGTGGTGGTTTTTAGAAAGTAATTATTATATCTCAATAGGCCGATTTAAGGCCATGTCCAGTGGCAAGGACAAAACCCTAAGCTGGCCGGGCTCTCATGCCAGGGACTGCGAAGCTGGGCAGGCGGACACACCGCGGCTTGGTCGATGAGCTTGCATCAAGACCGTGGCCTGCTTGAAGGATCATCGCGGCTGCCAAGAAGGAGCTGCCTGTCGCAGAAGCCCATCTTGCGAAGGCCCAGGCCATCCTCGGCGAGGCCATCCTGCCTGAAAAGGTGGATGTCATTCTTGCGCAGAACGAGTTCAACCAGGCCATAAGGCGGGCGACTGCCCTATGATCCTCTTTTTGGGATAATGATTGAGGAGGTGCCTAAAGAAGCATGGCCTGACTGAAGGGCGGCATGGCAGGACGCTGGCATCGAGGGCCGGGATTTATGTAAATATTGCTAATGGTGTAACGATAATCGCAGGACCTGAAACTGACGAATCTGTTACATTCATTTTTATATTATCGTTTTTGAATATATCCTCGATAGCAGAAAACTGGTCCTTTGCAAAATAGCTTATAGGCGCATCTTTCAGTAGGTCGTATTTTTCAGATGGCCCTATTATATTGATAACTTTTCCTATGCATCGCCAATTGCCATCGAATAGATCTTGTATTCTTTTATCTCGAGCAAAAGCGGGATATATGCGCAATATAGCATCAAAACCTCCCGATTTGAATAGAATATTATCTAAATCGTCCGCAGGATATAATCGCGAAAATATCGTATTTATTGACGCAAAAATCGATGATAAATTCTCTATTTGTTGTTTTTGTGCATTTATGGAATCTCGGACTGAATTTATTTCATTTTGATTCTGGAAGTTCAATTCTTTGCCCCCCATCAAAATAGGCTTACCCGGTTTTGCGCCTTTCAATAAGTTCATATTTAGATCAAGCTGCGGTTTAGTAAATGATAAAATAGGCTCGATCGCCGGGAGAAGCTGATTAAAGAAATTGCGTATTTGGTATCCAGGATTTGCCACAGCCAATCCTTGAAATTCTACTATATCGCCCAAGGAGATAGATTCCAGGCTTTCCGAAGAATCTAGTACCTCAATTAGATCTTGCTCAAATAGCAGCTCACGAAGTTGGAAAAACAGGGTGGCCTGTGGGAACCGTACTGTACTCTTGTATTGCGATTCCGAGGATTCCGTCGCTTTTCTAGATACACCGGCCTCACCTTCAGCTCCGATTAGGGAAGATATCCATTCAGAAACCTTTGCTCTAATTTGAGCATCTGTCGCTCTCTCTTTAGAGCCTTGAGTCTTACTTTCTACTGTTGTCTCCTCGGCAATTCCACCGGTTAAGGATCCAAGAAAAGCCATCAGCATGGGTTCATCGAGATATATTGGATATACTAACTCCATGATCAGCACACATACCGCCCAAATATTTATATCTTTTGTGGAGACATTATATTTTTAGAATAATGTTTTTTCAATTTCTCTAAATATCTTGGAAGGGATCGCCGCAAATACAATTTCGTGACTCCCTCAAACCAGGCGGATTGGCCCAATAAGTGACTGTGAATACTGCCGTGCTAATACGTGAAAATTAGTTGGGCCTAACTACTAACCATTTTTCTCTCCCCTCCCTATAGAGCCTATTTGTAGTATATTGCTCACTATTCTTCCTCTTCCTCAAAGTAAGACATATATGAAATTTGGCAAATTCACGCCAGATCTTGCATTTTAAGCAACCCTATAAGAGAGGTGCTAAAATTGGTTAGCAGTTAGGCCTAACTAATTCAGACTTTAATATAATAACATCCTGCCTCCGATCAAGATGATACGGTTTTCTCTCAATGAAGTCACAAATCAGAAGCAAGTTCGAAAATCGCTCTTTGGAAAGATGCATCTTCTTCCTGGCATCCTTGGCAAGCATCTTCCCACCAATGGCCACAAGCAAAGCTTTGAGGATCTCCGCCCGGTCCTTCTGCATGGGCTGGGGCTTCGCTGTGGCCTTTGAATTAGCCTCAAAAAGGTCGTCTAAGTCCTTTCCCCATTTGGACGGCAAACTGCCTGTGAGTGAGCTTAAACCGCTCAAATTCTGCCCGATCCAGGGTTTGTTGGTCCTTCAGGCTGGCAATCTCATCACGCAGTGGCTGGACGGCCTTCTCGACAGCCTGAGCGATCATCACGGCCATGTCCACCGGCATGGAAGCCCTCTAAAAAGTGAGTGAGGCCCATATCCGGGCCTGTCTCCATCGCTTCCAGACCTCACGGCGCTGAGCCGCATCCCGCCGTGCCTTCTCGCCCCCTCCCGAGCGCATCACAGATCCGCCCGCGTGCGAGACGACTCTGCTCCATTCTTCCACCCCCATTCTGGGCCGCGTGCCTCCCCAAAATTCGCCGCCGCGATGAGCCGCAATCGAGCGACCTTTGCAGCATGCCAGCCCCGGACATCTGACCGCCCATCAGAAGGGCAGCTTTGAACGACCGGTCGGCCCAACAGACAGCCAGACAACAAGCCCGACCGATAATATAAAAGTACCAGCATTAATTAGAGAAAATAGACGCCCAACGAAAAAACATGCACCCATTGGCCGGAAGAAAAACAATTGCCAAAATAGTCGTAATAATATGCGCCGATCGGGATTCGAACCCGAGTTTAGGCGTTGGCAACGCCTAGTGATAACCGCTACACTATCGGCGCTATCGTGTTTCACGAAGCATCCCCTACAATCACCTTCTAGTCTAAAAACATTGCGGGCAAAAATCCCCGCCCTGGGCACGCGCCCGGAGCTACATACCCTTTATCTACCTTGAAGAGGAGCTTTCTATAGGTGATATTCGCTTGCATGATGTCGTCATAGTAGGAGCAGGCCCGGCTGGGCTGACCGCTGCCATGTACTGCGCGAGAGGCGGAAAAAAGACGCTGGTTCTGGGCAACATTTACAGCTCACAGCAGTCCATGGGCGGCCTCTATGAGAACTACCCCGGCTTTCCGGATGGCATCCAGGGCATAGAGCTCTCGGATAGGATGCTCGCCCAGGCCCAGAAGTACGGGGCAGAGTACCAAGAAGACCAGGTGGAGAAGATCGTCCCACTACGCGACACCTTCCGCCTCAAGACGGAAAACTGGCAGTACGAGGCCAGAGCCGTCATCCTGGCCATGGGCGCAAGCCACCGCACCATAGGCGTTCCCGGCGAGAAGGAGCTGACGACTCGGGGCGTCTCCTACTGCGTGCATTGCGACGGGGCGCTCTTCCGGGGTAAAGCCGTGGCAATCGTGGGCTACGGCAACGGCGCCGCAAGGGCCATCCTCTACCTGGCCAACATCGCAGAGAAGGTCCACCTGCTCTCCTCGCGAGACAAGCTGGTGGCCGAGCCGGTCTACCTGGACCGCATCAAGAAGCTGACCAACTACACATCCACCTTCGGCGCGGAGATCACAGAGATCCTGGGCGACCAGTTCGTCACCAGCGTGGAGTACAAGGTGGGCAACACCCCCCGCTCTCTGAAGGCGGACGGAGTCTTCGTGGAGATGGGCATGCAGCCCAACACCGAACTTGCCACGGCCCTGGGCCTGGAGATGACGCCCGGCGGATTTGTGAAGGTCAACCGGCTCAATCAGGAGACAAGCATGCCGGGCATCTTCGCCGCCGGCGACCTGACTGGAGGAAGATTGCAGGTAGCAACTGCTGTCGGCAGCGGCGCTTCTGCCGCCATCAGCGCCCTGCAGTATCTGGGATAAATGGGATAAAGCAATGGCCAGAACAAGAGCGGATGGGAATAGAGAAAGAGATAGAGAGCTGGACCTCACTAGGCCGGTCTCCGTCTGGCGCTCCAAAGACCTGCTGGAGGGCCGGCCCGCAGAATCTCTGACCATGATCCTGCGCACCGTGGGATGCCGCTGGAACCGATGCACCATGTGCGGCTACGCAGGCGAAGGCGCGCCCGCGTCCGCCGCAGACCTGATCGCCCAGTTCGAGAATGCCCTGGAGAGGTCCTCCCCGGAGGTCTCTGTGGTCAAGATCTACACCAGCGGCAGCTTCCTGGACCCTGCCGAGATGCCGGTTCAGGCTCGCGACGAGATCCTCAAGCGGCTTGAGGGTCTGGCAATCAAGAAGCTGGTCATCGAGACCCGCCCGGAGTACGTGACCGACCAGACGGTCGAGGTCTGCCTGAGCCGCCTTCCCACGGAGTTTGCCATAGGCCTTGAGACCGCAAACGACCTCATTCGGGACAAAGCCATCAAGAAGGGCTTTTCCTTCCAGGACTTCGCGATAGCATCAGAGATGGTGCATAGACAGGGAGGCAGCATCAAGGCCTACCTGCTCCTCAAGCCGCCTCTGCTCTCGGAAGGCCAGGCGATGAATGACGCCATAGCCTCCGCCCGGGCGGCCCGCAGCTATGCCGATATTCTGTCTCTGAACCTCTGCAATGTGCAGCGCAATACCGTGGTCGAGCGCATGTGGGAGCGGGGTGAATACCGGCCGCCCTGGCTCTGGTCGGCAATAGAGGTGCTGAAGAGCGTTCCCGGCCCAATCGTCTGCGATCCGGTGGGCGCAGGAACCAGGCGCGGCCCGCATAACTGCGGCGTCTGTGACGAGAGCATAGCAGAAGCCATACGAGAGCACGACCTCTCCCAGGATATTGCACCGCTGCAAAAGCTGGACTGCCAGTGCAAGTCCACCTGGAAGGAGCTGATGGACGCAGAAGAGATGTCCTTTGGAGCGGCCCTATTTTAGCCGCACATTTTTAGCCGGCTGCTGCTAATTTCTGGTCCCTATTTTCTATGGTTCATTTTTTAGGGTTTCCTCTTTCAGCATCCCAGGTTTGAGGGTGCGCTTGATTCCAGGCGTCGTCAGGTACCACCGCCCTTTTTTCCCCTTGAGAAACTGCAGGGCCTGGGGATAATCATCGAAATAATAGGTCTGTCTGGAATCCATGCTCATAACCGCGATCCGCGCCTCAAGTGCGATTCCTTTCTCCGCGAGCATGCTCTCGATCTCCTCCCGCAGCTTGCTCTTTTTTTTGGGAGGAAGACCCTCATTTTGGACAATATCTTTCTCAAAGATGCCGATCACCTCATAGCTTGGCGGGCCTGGCGCGGCTCAGTGCCCACTTTATGTACTCCGCAGCAGGAAACTCGTGAACCGATGTGGCCACAATCAGCCCATCTCCATAGCTGCCTCTGACCAGGATGCTCCTTGCTTTATTGTCCTTCAGAACGGTCTCAAAGCCCTCTCCTGCAATTAAATATCCGTCGCACTCCGGCGTGCTGGTACAGAGAAGGCAGGCGCATTCATCCGCAGTGGGGGCGACTGCCTGGGAGGACAGCTCGCAGACATAGCGCAGGGGCAGCGGCAGCCAGTCATAATTGTGCTCGGGCACCATCGGGCCGAAGACGGTCAGAACTCCGCCCTTCCGCACAAAATCAGAGATATTCGACTTCATCCTCCTCAGTGCCGGCAGCGCCTTGGAGTAATCCGGATTGGCAAAGCCGGTGGGAATCATGACCATCTTGTATCTGGGCAGAAACGGGCTTCCCAGGACGGCTGGAGAGAGAAACTGAAAGCTTGCGTTCAATTCCCCGAAGAGCTTTTCATAGAGAAAGTTCCTCTCTCCAATTAGAGCTATATCTGACATATTACTATGATTTCTCATACTGCCCAGAGAAATCCTTTATGGTTCCCTTATGGTTCCTTTTTCGGTTATTTTTCTCCATTAAGTTTATTACTAAATAACAATGGAATATTGGCCGAGATTATATATGGAACAGGAATTAATGAGAATCGGTGTTTCTCTACCGGAAAAGCTGCTCTCCCGGTTTGATGAGATAATCCTGCAACGCGGTTATTCGTCACGCTCCGAGGGCATTAGAGACGCCATCAGAAACTATATCGTCCACTACGAATGGATGAGCGATGTGCAGGGAGAGAGAGTGGGAGTCATAACTCTCGTCTATTCTCATAATCAACGCGGCCTGGTGGACAACCTGACTGAGATTCAACATGAGGCGGGAGAAATCATCCAATCCAGCCTGCATGTTCACCTGGACCACGACAACTGCCTGGAGGTAATCGTGCTGCGTGGCGAGGGTCAGGATGTGAGAAAGGCCGCTGAGAAGATGATGTCGCTAAAAGGCGTAAAACACGTCAAGCTGACAACAACTTCAATGGGCAAGGAGCTTTAGCTTTAACTGCGCAACAGGCCAGCTTCCATGATCTCGCAGGAAATTTCGCCCGGAGTCTTCACCCTGGAGATTGAGGGCCAGAAGAGAATCGCGACCAGATCAGACGATGCAGTGCCAGTTTACGGAGAGCGCATTTTGGAGGGCTACAGGCTCTGGGATCCATTCCGCTCCAAGCTTGCCGCCCTCCTGCTTAAATCCCGCAGCATACGGCCCGCTCTGGCTCGCGATGCAAAGGTCCTCTATCTAGGAGCAGCAACGGGCACCACAGTCAGCCACGTTGGCGATATCGTTCGCGACGGACTGGTTTATGCCGTGGAGTTCTCGCCCCGATCCATGCGCGACCTGGTCCGGCTCTGCGAGAGGCGCAATAACATTGTGCCCATTCTTGCAGATGCGGCCCGGCCAGAGGAGTATGCGCCCCTTCTCGAACCTGTGGACCTGGTCTACCAGGATGTATCCCAACGAAATCAAGCGGAAATAGCCTGCCGAAACTGTATTCGCTACCTGAAGCCGGGCGGAGAGCTGATTCTCATGCTGAAGACGCGATCTGTGGATGTAACTGCCAGCCCGCAATCAGTCCTTCAAGAGGAGACAAAAAAATTGCAGGACCAAGAGGGCCTGGATCTCATGCCAGCCCTGGACCTTTTGCCCTTTCACCAGGACCATTTTGCTATTTCTGCCCGGAAACACTAGCAGCATTTGCAGCACTCGCAACGTTAGCCGCATTAGCTTACCAGCTTCTTAATCTCGTCGAATATGATGTTGGGCAGAAGCCTGACATAGCCGATCAGGGGGATCTTGGCTCTTGCTACCCCTATAACCCATTCATCTTTTACTGGCGTGAGGAAGCTGATGCCCTCTCCGACAAATGTGCCGTTTTTAGTCTCATAGATGAGCAGGCCGGTCTGCTTGTCCAGAAATATGCCGCTGCCCACATCCATAATCTCGCCCCGGTTAGCCTGGAGGTATGACGCTTTAGCTGTGCCGAAGATCTGACCGGCCATCTGGTCGATCACCTCATTGTGGTCTCCTTTTGTGATGTAGCCTGAAAATGGCGCGAGCGGGCCGCCATCCCACATAGCCTCGCCCTCTTTCACATAACGCAGGGCGCGATGAATGATAGGCGTGGCCTTATCTTTGTCCGGCGCAAACCCGAGAAGCATCTTGAGCTGGTCCAGCAGGTTAAGGCTGGCTTTGCCATAAGGCCGGTATAGTATGACATCTCCCGGATTATTAAAGGCGGTATAGCCGGTCTTTTCGGCCTCGTCCCATGGAATCACATCCGTGCGCGAAGCCCCCTGAACAACCACAATATCACCGATATTCAGGTTGGGCACCATGCTTCCCGACTCCACAGCTACCATAGGCGTCCAGAGGCCCAATATGAGTTGAGATAGCAGGGAGATGCCACCTACTATCACGACCACGAAAATAATGTCCTTGACCAGGCCCGGAAGAGGCAAATTGTCAAACCACTCGATGATCTTCATCAACCAGGTTTATCAGTTGGTAGCCCTTATACTCCTTTCGATGGCGCAGATCTCCCAGCACGGCCGCCGTCCAAGAACCGGCCAGGACATAGTGCAAAGGTTAGCAGAGCAGGGCTATCAATTGGAGCCGGCTGCACTGGAGATAATCTGCCGATATACAGGAAGCAAAGAAGAGCTTCTGCAGCGCATCATCCGCAGCGCAGACAGGTCCGTGGCGGTGATTGGGCCATCCATGATATCCTGTCACCTTGAATCAAATGCTGCCAAGTTAACGCCATCTGCAAAGGCTCTGGCATCCTCGCCATCTTCACCAATCAAGGTATCCATTCCCTCGCCTACTACAATTACGCCATCTATTCCACCATCCATTTCCTCACCTATTTCATCATCTATTCCCTCATCTCCCTTGACATCTCATGACCATCGTTCCTTCTTCCCGCCAGATTTGCAATCGCCTTCCTCTGGCGCACCTGCCAAACCGGCCAGGCCGGACGCATCATCCCCATGCTCCCAGGATTCATCTGCGGTGCTGAAATGCGATATAACCGGCCGGTCGACGTGCGTCGGCGAGTACAACGATTTCGTGCACTATTTTCGCGACAGATACTCAAAGATCAGGGAGATCCTCTCTCGACGGCTCAACTCCAGGCCCATCGAATCCCTCAGCAAGAGCACAACCGGTCGAGAGGTATCTCTGATCGGCATGGTCATGGATGTCAGGACCACCAGCAAAGGAAATCGGGTAATCGAGCTGGAAGATCCCACAGGCATGATAACAGCAGTCATCCAGAAGGAGTCCGAGGTCTACGAGCAGTCCATCCAGATTCTCACCGATGAAGTCATAGGCGTCACTGGCACATCCGATGGCAACGGAAGGCTCTTTGTCAAATCATTGCTCTGGCCGGATATGCCCAATCAGACCGCCCCTCTGGAGAACGGAAACGGCTCAGCTCTTATGTTATCCGATCTGCATGTGGGCAGCAGATACTTCATGGCCGATGCCTGGCAGAGATTTTTGCAGTGGATCAACGGAGAGGCAGACGACGCATCAGGCCTCGCGTCTCAGGTGCGATACATAGTTATCGCCGGTGATCTGGTGGATGGCGTCGGCATCTATCCCGGCCAGGAAAAAGATCTGGAGATCATGGACATCTATGACCAGTACAAGGCGGCTGCCCAATGGCTCAATGGCATACGAAAGGATATACAGGTGATTATCGCTCCCGGCAATCACGATATTGTGCGCCAGGCGGAACCGCAGCCCGCTCTTCCCGAAGAGGTGCAGAGCTATTTCCGAAAGGATATGCTCTTTGTAGGCAATCCCGCTCAGGTGACATTAAGCGGGATATCGGTATTGATCTACCACGGGCGGAGCATTGACGATCTGGTCTTACGACTGCCTGGCATCTCTTATGCCGCGCCCGAGAAGGCCATGATCGAGATGCTGAGACGCAGGCATCTGGCTCCGATCTACGGCAGTCGAATTGCCATCGCTCCTGAGCATGAGGATCATTATGTCATATCCCGTCCGCCGGCCATACTGCACTGCGGACACGTTCACACCGTGGGGATAGCCAGGTACAAGGGAGTGGCTGTGATCAATAGCGGAACATGGCAGTCTCAGACAGATTTTCAAAAGAAGATGAATATCCAGCCTGTGCCAGCAGTGGTGCCTATTGTCGATCTGGCCACAATGAAGATCCGCAAGCTGATTTTCGCCTAGAGTTGATTAAAAATTTACTTTATTAATATTTAATTCTAAAATACAGATATCATCCTAAATTCCATGAGTGATTTTCGACCGAGTAGATATATATATATCAACAAAATAAGTTATTTTTAATATTATATAATTTAATTTCATATTAATACAGATAATAGGCCCAACTTAACTATTACCTTAGGTCAAAACATATGACATTTAAGTAATATTTAAGGTCTTATGAAGAGAAGACCATAAACCAGTTTGTATGTCTTACCAAAAAATATAAATACTATAGATGCTAACATCCGTCTATATTAAAGAATGTATGGGGTGAGATTATCAAGAAGATAGGAGTTGTATTGGCATTGGCTCTAGCCATATTATCCCTTCCCGCTATGGTGCAGGGTAGTGATGGCCTGGCCGGAAGCGGCGGTGTGGACATTCTTGGAACAGGAATTTTTGAGACAGAAGGATCCTTAGTCAGGTTCCCGGAGGCACAGGACACAAATATCGACACCTTGAATGTGGGCAATGACAAGGCTCTGGCATTTAGCAGCATATGGCAGAAGACCCCAATAGCCACTGCTACTAATAACCTCGAGATCAAGAAGAACCAGGATTCTGGAGTCTGCCAGTGCTGCAATGAAACCACATACCTGCCAGATAACACCATTATTGAGGGCTGCAAGGACTGCAGCACCAAGGTGAATGTAGACCAGATCACAGTAGGAAATAGGGAGGCTATGGCTTTCGGATTCGCAGCCGCCACCAACAATGTCAAGATCGTAGCCAATCAGCAGTAGCTATTGACTGTGAACTTGAGAGGACAGAAATGAAGACACTGACCGACCCCACTGGCTTCTTGCTGGTGGGATTTCTACTTATTTGCATTTTGATGCTTCCAGCCGCAGCATCCGGGCTGCCCAGCAGCCAGGAACAGCTCAATAAACTGATAGACCAAAATCAAAAGAGTCCTTTAGGCGTTCTCAAAGTCGGCGCAGAGACCATCAGCTTTCCCTGGTTCGGCCTGGAAGACCGGCGTGTTTACCCAAATCTGCCTGCCAGTACGCCAGATGCTGCTAAAAAAGAAGAGATTTTAATGGACAACAGCCATCCAACCGCAAATGTGCATGACCTCTCCGCGAACAACCGCCAGATACAGAGAGATGTGATCTTCAAGGATTCTCAAAAGAATGATCCTGACGATAAGATACCCGCAAACCGCCAGGAAATAAGTGTAAGCGGCACAGATGAAGATGAATATGAAGAAATGGCTGCTGGAATAAAGCAGCCTGAAAATGGCAGGAGCGGCCAAAATCCGAATAATAAAATGGATGATGCCGGCAATTACATGACTATAAACGTTCATGATATATCCGTCAGCGCTATCAATACCATGGATGGCGGAAGTGCTGTGGCCAATTCCAACATCATCATAAATCCAGTACAGATCATCACCAGCTCGCCAGAAGTTGGCATAAAATTGTAATTGCACTATAGACATATTCTTAGCATTAGATCCAATACATAGCGTGATTTGTAGCCGCTATGATTAATTTTTTGCATTTACTCTTCAATAATCCTAGCCAGATGCATGCTC
>JAQVZT010000248.1:1477-4441 GCA_028708055.1 Methanothrix sp. | reverse complement strand
CGGATTCAATTAAGCTCGATGATCAAAAGCTAATTGAAGAGATTATTGAATCTGAGGATTATCTGTGACAAATTCACTTGAGTTGCTTCCTCCAGGTTCAAAGATATTTATAGATACAAATATATTTATGTAAGATATATTAGGTTACACAAAATTTAAACATTCTTGCGTGGCCTTCTTACAGAAACTGGAAGAAAATGCCTTTTCTGCAGTGACATCCACACAGGTTTTAAATGAAGTTGTGTTTAAGCTCATTCTTGCAGAGATAACCAAAAACTATGGACTTCGTAGAGAAAACGAAGCGAGAAGGCTAATAAAGGAACGTGCAGAAACCATATCAAGCCTTACGCAAGTATGGAAAGACTATGCTGCAATAAAAGCATATCCATTGACAATCTATAGCATCGATCAGGCTACAATGGATATGGCGATCAATCTATCAAGTAGATTTGGGCTGCTGATATCTGATGCCACTCATGTAGCAATCATGAAAGCCCAAGGCATTGCCAATATTGCCACCAATGATCGCGACTTTGGACGTGTAAATGGAATAGAGATCTACAAGCCATAATAAACAAGAATACAAATTGGGCAGGATGGCTTCTCGCGTCCTTAAGCGCGCGGGCCTACAGGCGCGTGCCTGGGGCGGCGGGGCAGCTTTGCAGCGGAAATCCGGGGCGCTGGGGAAGGGCGCGATCGGGCCCCTGCTGGGGAAGAGCCGCCGGTACCGCAGACGGCCCGAGGACCAGGACCTGCGGTCGGGGCAAGGGCACTGGTTCGTGGAGGACGCGGACAAAGGGGCAGAGTCAGGTGGCAGCCGAAGCGCGGAGCGAGGGGATTTACTATCCGATCGTGAGCGCGGCTAGGATCATTTGGCAAGAATTTGTCAAGATGACCAGAAATCATTAAAAGAAGGAGAGCAATAAGACTGGTAATATGACCGAAGCCGTAATGGTTGAAGGGGGTCTCCTTATTCCAAATAGCCTTCTAACGAAGCTTGGCACAGAAAATCTCGAAGTCTTGACCAGAGGTCGCGAGATTGTGATCCGGCCAAAAACCAAGACCAGGCAATATTATGGTTTCATGGGGATCACCAAATATGATGAAAAGCTCATCAAAGAACTTGAGCATGATTGGGAAGAGAGTGGAAAAGATTGATTCTAGCAGAGTATTCTTCACAACATCCGATTTTCATCGACGCCAATATATTTCTTGACTACGCGCTTCCCAACATCGAATTTAGCCGGGCGGCCTCTGATTTCTTAGAGCGAGTCGAGCTGCAAGATGTAGCTGCTATTACAACACCTGCCGTCCTAAACGAGGTCTCTTTTATTCTGCTCCTTCAAAGGGGAATGACGATTTTAGACATCGAAAATAGAGATACTGTGAGGAACAAGATAAAGGCAAATGATCATTTTGCCCATCTGTGCTATGATGCAGTCGATACGTTCAATGAATTTATCAGCGGTCTTGACGGCTTGAAATTGATCCCGGTTCAACCAGAGGATTATTTGCTTGCATCTGATCTGGGAAGGGCTTACAATTTGCTGCCAATAGATGCACTCCATCTATCTGCGATGAGACGGGCCCATATCGGGGATATCGCCAGCAGGGATCGAGATTTTGAACGAGTGGATGGGATCGTGATCTGGAGTCCGTGATTGGCATTTCTCTGGGTCCTGGCGGAGGATGCTTGCCTGCCCACTCGCGGTTGCGCGCGCTGGGTGCGAGCGCATGCCTGGGACGACAGGGAATCCGCAGGCGACAAGCCAGTAATGGCGGCCTCGGGGCTCGATCGGGCGCTCGCCTGGGGGAGGGCTGCCCGCTCGGGACCGCCCGGAGGGCCTGCTGCCGGTGGGCGGCAAGTGGGGCCGGGCCTTTGCTGCCCTGAAATTCGGGGAGACTGGGAAAGGATCGCAGCCTGAATTGCGGCAGCGGGAATGCCGCCCGGCGGATTCATGAACAGTCCGGCTCGCAGCTTTTCGCAATTTCAGAGATGAATTCCGGTTTCAGGTAGCGCATTCTGCTGCCAATCTGCTCGACCTCCTATTTGAAGGCTTGACTCCAGGAGAAAGACTGCGCATTGAAGAAAGCATGCGGCGCAATGAATAACTAATGATACACTTAGCTGAAATGTGAGTGCTCGGAGTTTGAGGGTATTTTTATCAAGCCAAGTCTTAATAAAGATGAGCTTTCAATAATGAGATGAGAATGTTATGCTTGAAGATAGGATAATCATTGACCCGGAGATCTCACATGGAAGACCGGTAATCAAAGGCACGAGGGTGCCGGTGGAGATAGTCCTTGGGTCTCTTGCTGGTGGCATGGAGATAAACGAGGTAGCAGATGAGTACGGACTTAGTAGAGAGGACGTGCTTGCTGCCATAGGATATGCCGCAAGGATCGTAGCCAGTGAAGAAATTTGTGCATATGCCTGATATCCGATTTCTGCTGGATGCCAATATGCCGAGATCGAGCGCGGAATTGATGCGCTCGCTGGGATTTGACGTTGAAGATGTTAGAGACATTGGCATGATGGCAGCAAGTGATCTAGCGATAATTCAGCATGCTCTTAAGACCAAAAGGATAGTAGTGACTAGAGATACCGATTTTGGGGAACTGCTGCGTTATCCTTTGCACCCCGGAGCGGTCATTCAAAGATTGCCGTTTAAATATAAATCCAATGAAATTAACTTAATTTTAAAGGATTTTTTGATCTCCATTGCGCCCGATGAATTGATCAACGCAATCATAATAGTAGAGCTTGGTCGTTATAGAAAACGTTCACTTTGAGAGAATGGTCTTCGAGCTATTTCTCCACCCGATTCGGCTCCCGCCCCACCCGCAGGAGCGCGCAGGCGTGCGGGTGAGGGCCCGGGGCAGCGGGGCAGTTCGGCGGCAGTGATCCGAGAAGTGCGAGAGGCAGGTGGGATGGCCGCTGGCAGCTACAGAGACCATAAATCA
>JAQVZT010000248.1:0-1377 GCA_028708055.1 Methanothrix sp. | reverse complement strand
CCCACCCGCAGGAGCGCGCAGGCGTGCGGGTGAGGGCCCGGGGCAGCGGGGCAGTTCGGCGGCAGTGATCCGAGAAGTGCGAGAGGCAGGTGGGATGGCCGCTGGCAGCTACAGAGACCATAAATCATTAAAGCATGAAGGATGCAATATTATCCAACCATGACGGAAGCTATGATGGTTGATGAGGGCCTCCTGATTCCCAAGAGCCTTCTCACAAAGCTGGGCGCAGACAATCTCGAAGTTTTAACCAGAGGGAGCGAGATTGTGGTCCGGCCAAAAAGCAAAACTAAGCAATATTATGGCTTTGTAGGTGAGACTAAATACAATGAAGAATTTATAAAAGAACTGGAGCGAGACTTTGCTGAGAGTGGTGATATTTGACATGGCAGAGCAAGAGTATGTGAAAGCGATACTTGTTACGCTGCCAGGATCATCAATCAAGAAGCTATTTAATCCAGGAAGAGCAATTAAGATATACAACTATGTCTGAACAGATAGAATCACTCCGGAAGAAAGAAGAAAAGACTGCAAGAGGCCTCACTTTTAAGCAGCGCAGGCATCTTGAGAAGAGCCTGAAAGAGAATGATGAGCTGATGAAGTGCCTTGCCGAGATGTAATGTTCAGATTTCCTGTGTATTTTCTCTGAGCCATTTTTCAATTGCGTCGAGTGTGCAGTTATACTCGGCGACTCTGCAGAGCATACTGCAAATCAGTTCTTTGTCTGCAGAAATTCGAATGTCGTTCATTCTCAGAATGTTATCTGCTATCTGAAAACCGGTCCTCTTCTGGCCGTCATTGAAGGGATGAAGAGCAATCAAATGGAGGGCAATAGCGGCCTTCCTGAAATGGTCTGGCTGATCGTTGATCCTGGCGACGAGATAATCAATAGTGCCACGGCACAGTATGCCCGGCAAGCCTCCGTATCTCTGGATGATGGTGTCATGGATCTCGATTATCATATCAGCAGTTAAATCGATCATCTGGCGAGTTCTCCATTAATGTGAATCAATTAGTTCTATTCTACCGCATCGATAAGGCTATTGTGGATCTGGCAGCAGATATCTTAAGCAGGTATGGGCTCTTCATATCTGATGTATCTTATCTGTCAGCTTGCAGCCTCCCAATCGCTGGAACGCGCGCACGTGCTGGCGCGTGCCCAGGGGCGGCTGGGCATCCGCAGGCGACGAACGGGCGGGGCGGGCTCGTGGGCGCGGTCGGGCGCTCGCCTGGGGAGGGCAGCCCGCTCGGGACCTAAACTCCGCCCTTTTTAATAACCAGATTGGCTTCGACAGGAACTCCAATCCCCATCTTCTCGAATATCGTTCTCTGTTTTTTTGAGACCTCAGTCAGCCTCCATTTTCCACCTACTTTGACCGC
>JAQVZT010000247.1 GCA_028708055.1 Methanothrix sp. | reverse complement strand
GGTCGTGGATGCATCTGGCATCTCCTCCGGCCTTGCCAGGCAGGCAGGCCTCGTGACGATGCTTCATCCCGAGGATATTGCCTGGGCAATGGAAGCGGATATCGAGCATCCGGGCCTTGGCGAGGAGATGTTCTTTCAGTACTGGATCGGCAGCATGGCCCCCGGCTGGAAGGCCACGTTCTCTCCGGCAGGAGGCGATCGGGCCACACTGGGGGTCTTTGTGCGCGGCCACGGCGGGAATGTCCAGCCATTTTTCCGCAATTTCTTGAAGCTCTTCAAGGCCTACAAATCCTCTCAGTATCGGGACATTGAGAAGATGAAGATCCTATCGGTGCGAAGAGGGGGCGATCCGATCTGCGTTCTGCCTGGGGAGATTGTCGCCGACTCACTGATGGTCACGGGAGGGGCAGCCGGGCAGAGCGGGCTTGCTTACGGCATGCGGGCCGGCGCCATCTGCGGCAGCGTGGCAGCAGAGGCTGTCCTGGCCGGAGATGTCTCCTGCCGTGGCCTCGCCGGGTACGAGCAGCGCTGGAAGAGAGAGTTCTACTGGCAGTACCGCATGGGCAGAGCCTCTTTGCAGACGCTTTCCATGATGAAGGATGAAGAGATCGATCGGCTGGTTGCTGGGCTGTCCGGAAAGAGGCTCATCTCGGACGGATCATTTGCAAAAAAGGCAGCCTACGCAGCGGGAACAGTTTTGCTCACGCGGCCCAGAACGGTGCTCGATCTGGCTGTGAATTTGATGCGAGGGTAAGAGGGTTTTTGGCTAATTGTTTTGGGTGCTGAGAATCACTGAGATCGGCTAAGAAGAAGGTCGGTTATCACCAATCCATTTCAAGCTGGATGGAAATAATTAAATGATTCCATGATTGAAACCAGTATCAATTGATCGTTTCTTCGAAATTAGGTACATACCAATTTTTTTTGCTAGATAAATTAATATGTCTTGAAGCTGCAATACTCAGATATGAAGAAAGGACCAATCTTATTATTAGGATTGGCACTGATAGCTGTAGTTATAGCTGGAATTTATCTTCATAAAAATTGGGATGACTATTTTGGGCCTGCTGTAGATAAATTTTATAATTTTTCATACAAAGAAGATGAGTCTAGACCTGACGAAATTAGATCTACAAATACATCAATTTTTAATATATCTTCTAAGTTATACGCTAAAAATAATATGTATAATTTTGAAATTAGTATTATAAATCGAAGCAATAATATTAAGAAGATAATTGCTTTTAATAGCGATATACCAGCATCAAAAATTTTATTCGCTGGGACTAATATTTATCCTCAGCTATCTGTATTATCCAACACATATTCATTTTCATGGCTAGATTTAAGAATTTCATTTATTGACATAGATGGTCATCAGAAAAGTCGCATAGAGACTATTAAAATAAACCTTATTAGACCTGCCATGAATTACATGATAGAAGACCGCACATTAGCACTAGTTGCGGCAATTGGCATATTGATTGGTGCAATGATTATGATTATATTCTGCATTAGAATTATCCGTAGAATCATAGGATGATAAAAGGAGATCTTAAAGTCGATTTAGGTAGCGTGCAAACAATAGGTATCTGAATGTGAGTGCCTCAATCATAAGACTCGATCTCATTCACAAACCTATGATGTGCTAAAATCGGCTGCAATCAATACTAAAAAAGCGACAACTATGAAATCCGAGAGAATTTATCTTTCAAACAACGATGGAAGACTGCCAAGATTTAAATATGTTTTTTTAATATTATATATGATACTAATAATATCAAAATAAATGCGGGGGCGATTCCTAATGCAATTATTGCAGTTTGAAATCCTTGATAGATATCTGGAAGCGAATTTATCCCCTGAATAGATACCACAAGGAAATCACAAGAGATGATAAAGAGAAATACTCCTATAATATAAAATACTTTAGAAATCAAATCTAGTTTGCATGATAAATCTATTAAAAACGAATTATTTGGATCATCGATTATAACACTGGATATTCTCAGCAATATACCATACAAGATAAGCAATGATGAAGCTAGAAATACTAAAATCGGTCGAGCATATACACCTTGAGTGTCAAAATTGATTTTAAATAAAAATGTAACAAAGAAAAGCATAAAGCTAACAATCGAGATTTCATTCCTCATTATTTGTATAATATCCTTTGAAATAATTTTTTCTTCTTTCATTGGACCCACTGTAATGATGTATTGTTTAATCTAATTAATGCTTTTGACAATGGCCTTATGATGTGGTTTGCTCTCAAGAATAGTGGCAATGTAGCTAGTTTTATGCAAGTCAGAAGCTATCCTAATACCAGACTTTCTTGCCATTGTCATATTGCTAGGAAGATATTTCATCTTTGGATTTAATAGCGATTTTCCGATAGATAAACAGGAAAAATGAAATCAGGGCAAGGGTTCACTTCATCCCCATCCTGAAAGATGGAAATTTCATGACTCTCTTCAACCCCGTTGCATTGAGAGTTCACGCTGCGACCTTTTCGCCCTGGATGAAGCTTCCATTCTGGGCGATGGTCCAGACGGTGTAAGAACCGCTGACATCCCCATTCTCATCGAAGGTAATGTCGCCGGATGCGCCCTGGTAATTGATATCCTTGCCTTCCCTCACCAGTTTCAGGGCCTCTTTCAGATCGGACACCTCTACGCCCGGTGGATTGGCTACAGATCTAAGGTTATCGGCGATCGCCCTGCCGGTTGCAGTCTTTGCCTGTTCGATTGCAAGAGCCACCAAAGCCACAGCATCGTAGCTGTTGCTGCAATAGACGCCGGGCTCCTTGCCGTATTCGGCCTTGAAAAGATCCCGGAATGCCTCATACGCCTTTCCACCAGCATTCTGATCCGGCGCCAGACCTTGCAGCCCCGCTATGATATACTCGCCCTTGGCATTCTTTCCGGCCAGTTCTGCTATGTTGTCAACCTTCAGGCCTTCAGAGAGCAGCCAAGGTGCGCCGGTCAATACTCCTTTCTCATAAGCCGTTCTCAGAATGAGGCTGCCCGTCTCAGGATACGAGACCATCATTACGAAATCCGGATTGCTGGCTGCGATCTTCTGCACCTCGGAATCAAAGATGCTCTGGGACGGATCGTATCTGATCTTCTCCAGCACCTTTCCGCCATTTGCCTCAAAGGCCTTCACAAAGACCTCCTCGAATCCCACTCCGTAGGGATTGTTGATGACAATGGTCGATACGGTCTTGTAGCCGCGCTCTTTGGCCAGATTGGCCATTGCGCTGCCCTGCAGGGTATCAGAGGGCGCAGTCCTGAAGTATAGATCGCTATCATTGTAAGTGGTAAACTCCGTGCCTGTGTTGGACGAAGAGATCTGTAGCACGCCATTTGCGGTAGTGATATCAATTATGGACATGCTCTGTCCGCTTCCGGTATCGCCCACGATGGCAGGAACTCTGTCCACCTTGACCAGCTTATTAGCAGCATCAACTGCGGCCACATTGTTTGTCTGGTCATCCTCAACCAGAAGCTCCAATTTCTTTCCGAGCAGGCCGCCGTTTTCATTGATCTGCTTGGCAGCAAGCTTTATGGCATCGCTCATGGGTCCACCATAAGACGCCAGATCCCCTGTCAACGATTGCAGCGCTCCGATCTTGACACTGCCTTGTCCCCCGGAGGCTGCGCTCTCAGTGCTGGCATTTGCCAATCCTGCTGATACTGCGGCCCCTTCTGCCCCTTCTGTTACTGCCTTTTCCTTGTTCTCAGCCTTCTCGGTGCATCCTGATAGTAATACTGCGAGAATGAGGGCCGAGATTACGATACAAGATCCTAGCCTCATAAAACCATCCTGATCTCTGGGGCTGGACAGAATAAATAAATAAGTATCGCAGAAGGACTCAGTGTGGAGTCCCGAAATTATTTCGCCTACCATCTAAGCTTGGACAATTAGTCCAGGATATTAAGCTCAACAAGACAGGAGTCCGGTAAATTCTTCGTCAGCAAAAACAGCAAAACAAAGAAACCGGGCAGGGGACTGTCTTGGGCGAAAAGGCTGGCCATCCGGCAAAAGCATTCGATGAAAATGCGGCTTAGGCAATTTCGAAAAGCTCACGCCTACTATCGTTTTGGCGCTCGGATGTTCGGGCTGATCATTAGTAAGCAATATATGATCTGCATATCACATAATCGGATATACATGCATCCTAAAGAGCAACTTTTGGCCAAGGAGGACAAGAGCAGCAGAAACTAAGGATGTGGGTTCGATACGAGCGCGAGCACAATCTTTCCGCAGGACATATCGATTGATGAATGGGATGGCACCGGGATCAAAGTATGAGTGGTCCTGGATGATGCATCCCGGATGGTTTTAGCCGATGGCGAGCTCACAGAAATAAAAAAGGAAAAATAGATCTGTTCAGCCTTCACGCAGCGACCTTTTCGCCCTGGACAATGCTTCCGTTCTCGCCAATGGTCC
>JAQVZT010000246.1 GCA_028708055.1 Methanothrix sp. | reverse complement strand
CAAAGCAGCTCGGCCTGGATGATGATGAGACAATGATGATCGGAGCGGCGGCGCTTCTGCATGATGTGGGCCACGGCCCTCTCTCCCATGCCACGGAATCCGCTCTCTCTCCCTACCTGCGAAAGGAGCACGAGAGTATTATGGATATCCTGAAAAAGGGCGAGCTTCGAGAGGTGCTGGAGGGACACGGCCTGAAGGCCTCGGATATCCAGGCGGCCATAAACGGAGTCGGCCTGGGCCAGATCGTGAGCGGCGAGATCGATGTGGACCGAATGGACTATCTGATCCGGGATGCCCATTACACCGGTGTGGCCTACGGAGTGATAGACCGGCTGCGCCTGCTCCAGAAGATGACCCTCCACAATGGAGAGCTGGTGGTGGAGGCAGGCGGCGTCCAGGCTGCCACATCTCTGCTTATCTCCCGGCTGCTCATGCATCCGTCCGTTTACTACCATCATGTCTGCCGCATCTCAGAGTGCATGATTGCCGCCGCCATCCGGCGCATGATTGATGATGGAACCGGTGCTGCTGCGGTAAAAGAGATGGACGACATTGAACTCTTCAGCTCGCTCCAGAGGGCAGGCGGCTATGCGGCTGAGATGGCTGCTCGCATCCGGTCGAGGCGGATATTCAAGCGGGCGGTCTACGTCGGCCTGGAGTGCCTGGACCCATCCGTGCTCAGGGTGAGCGAGAAGATGCTTGCCCAGGAGATCGCCCACGAATCAGGAGTGGATGGCGACTACATTCTGGTCGACAGCCCGGCGCTCATGGATACGCCCGAGGGCAGCTTTCCCGCTCTCGTGGAGGGAGAGGTCAAAGCCCTGCGTGAGGTCTCGCCGCTGGTCAGCATCCTGGAAAGAGCCCACCGGGCTGCCTGGCGCTTCGGAATCTACTGCCGGGAGGAGGACAGGGAGAATGTGGCGCAGGCTGCCCGAAGGTGTCTGAACCTGAAGAAGAACAGGCTGATTTACAGGTATATCGATACGTTTTAAGAGATAGCAATAGCCGCAATTGCACCAATAGCTGCAATAGCTTCCGAAAAGAAAATGAAAGAGCAAGGGCCGCCCGTGAGCGCATCCCGGAGGGCAGTGCGTCCATCCTTGCATCCTTTCCCGCTCCTGCACTCCATAGCTGCATTCAGCAGGCCCTTCTGCTCTTCAGCCCGTCAGCCCTTCAGGGAATTTACCAGTGGCTTGTAGGGACTTGCAGTGGCCCGCAGGTTTAGTAAACGGTTTAGTAAACCTGCAAGGTCACATTGTTGCTCTTCTGGCCGGCGCTCTCAAAGGTGCCCACGTAAGACCCGGCATCTTTCGCGTAGACCCAGATGTATTTGTATCCCGTTCCAACCGGATCGAACTCCTTGTTGCTGACACTTCCATCAGGGGCAATTTCGTTCAAGATCACATTTGCATTCGACGGAACGAAAACGAACTGCCGCACCCATGTGCCCTTCGGAGTTTTTGCGATAACATCCCAACCGTTCTGAGTCTCGATCCAGGCGTAGATCTCCTTTTCTGTGAAGCTCTTCTGGAAAGCAGCCCAGGGAGAATAAGCACCCAGATAGTAAACCGATGTCGGCGGCATTGCCACAATATTATAGGAGCGCATGGTAATCTGCTCCGCTTCTAGAGGGGCCTTTGTAGTCGACTTGGCCATCGGTGGGTAGCCTGAGCTTGCCGCCGCGGCAGGCTGAGTGGTTGCGCAGGCCTGACCGCAAGTAGCGGAACAGGTGGCCGAGCAGGTTGCCTTACAAGTCTGGGCGCGGGTCATCGCACAGGTTGAATAGCAGGTATCCTGGCAGGTCTGACCACAGGTTTGCGAGCATGTGCCTGAGCAGGTCTGACCGCATGTATTTGAGCAGGTGCTGCTGCATGTGCGGGCACAGGTTTTGCTGCAGGTGCGCATACAGGTGTTTTTGCAGGTATTATCGCAGGTGTTGCTGCATGTTGCCGCACCGCAGGAAAGCGAACAGGTCCGGCAGCTGGCCAGACAGGTGCTTCCGCAGGTGTCCCCGCATGTATAGCTGCAGGTTGCCCCGCAGGTACTGCCGCATGTATAACCGCAGGTGTCACCGCATGTGCCTCCGCAAGTTCCGCCGCATGTCCCGGAACAGGTACTGCCGCAGCTATCAAAGCAGGTCTGCTCTGTATCCCACTGGCAGACGCCCATAGTGAGGCCAGCCTGCTTGATCTGGAGCCTGCAGCCTTTCTTTTGAGGAGTATCCAGGGGGGTCAGGCTCGCCGTCTCAACGCTCCCATATTCAAGCTTGCCTTCAGAAGTGCCGTTTTTCAGGAGCCCCAAATCTTCTGCAACCTGACTGTATCGGTAATCGAATAGAGGTGCGTCATTCGATTGAATCGAATCGGCATTTGATCCTTCATTCGACAAAGCCTCAGAGCTGAATGTGAATAATAATGATACAAATAAGATCAACAACAATCGTTCCCGTATCACATCTTTCCCTCCCAAGTTCAGGCTGCCGCCTTCTGGCTGTAAATCAATTTAGGCACTCATGAACCTTCAAATCTTTCTCAAATTCTGCTATGCTCTCTATAAGTACCTTTCGGATTCGGGATTCTGGGTTTGGGATTCTGGATTCGGGATTCGCTTCCTGCGAAGAAAGAAGATATTTGCATATGCATCCGATTTCGCAAATATATGCTGATAAAAGCCGGAAGATTTATATTCCGACAGAAGATAACAACCAAAATATAATACCGCAATGAGCACAGTATAATATTGTGGTCCGAATAATAATGAGATTGATCGCCCTGAGGAGTGCTTAACCAATTTATGAAAGGATCATCAACTGAAGCTGCGATCGGGATTAGGAGACTTGTATCAATCGTCTCGATTATGCTTTCTCTCAACTTTTTTTCTCTTAATATGGGTTACGCTTCGCAGATATTTATGCGGGTTTGTGGAATGCTATGCCTGGCAGGATTGATAATAGTATATATCAATTCATATAAAAAAATTCGCATAGAAAATTTATCCCTTGCCGGAGCTTCTATCATGTTATTATCATTTGCAGCCCTGGCAGTCACAGATAAACCGGAATTCTGGATATTGAGCATGATCATATTCATCTGCGGATTAGATCTGCTCCTGAGATCAGCTGGAGAAGAAGAGCCGCAGTTTTCCGCCCTGGCACTGGGGAACCTGTTTTACTTTATATTTTATTTATATTATATTAATAATCCATTCTTTTGGAGGTCTTTTACATCGCTCTCGCAGGCAGTTTCTTCAATTCCCGGCAGAATCGTCGATACCTCCATAATTCTCGGCCCCACCATCAGCGGCACTTTTATTCTTCTCTCATTTTTATGCTGTGCTGCATCCTTCTTCATTTTATCCGAAGAGAGATCGCCCCGGCCCATCAAAGCACTTATTGCAGTCATGATCGGCTTTGCAATCGCTTATGGCGCTTATATCCTGACCGTCATTTCGTTCTGGACTGATGCAAAAAGCCACATAGACCATATATATCTCGCTTTTTTTGTGCTCCTGATTCCATTTCTGATCTTTGCGTCCAGGACTCGTACCCGGTCTCTTGAGCTGGGCGGAAGGGTCCGTTCGTCTGCTCAGGGAGCAATACCGGTGGCGCTATTATTTTCCGTCTTCTTTGCAGTATTATTGATCGCTGCAATCCCCCTTTTCAGCTTCTCTCACAATTCTGGTGGGATCGGCAAGGTGGTGCTCTACGAAAAGAACAGCGAGATGGGATTTGATATTCCTCACTTTCCAAAGGCAAATCAATCCTTCGCACCGGATGACGGTTTTTCTGTGGGAGCCATAAAGCGATATTTGGAGAACATGGGCGGAGAGGTGCAGAGCCTGAACTCGACCAGCCCAGGCGAATTGAAAGATGCCCTCAATAGCGCCAATATTCTGATCCTCATGAACCTCAAGAAGGAAATGTCATCCGCCGATAGAGAGAGCATCAGAGCCTATGTAAAGAACGGCGGCGGCATCATGATCTTTGCCGAACATACCTCCATGTTTGTACAGGACCGGGATTTTGCTGCCGGAAGAGATTACCTCAATGATCTGCTTGAGCCGACTGGAATTAAAATCAACCCGGACACTGCTGACTATGTCCAGGACTACTGGCTGTACGCCGTCTCGGCCCTGCCCCATCCGATCACCAGAGGCCTGAACTTTGATCTGACCACCTCATCAGTCGGTGCATCTCTAAATCTCAGCGGCAGCGCGAGGCCTCTACTCATCGGAAGGTTCGCTTTCTCAGACCGCGCCAATCAAACCGCTCCAGGCCATCTGGGCGACAGGCTTTATGAGCCCGGCGAAGCTCTGGGCGACCTGGTCATTGCCGCCTGCGATACTTACGGAAAGGGAAAGGTGCTGGTATTTGGTGACACTTCCTGCATATTCAATAACGAACTGCCGTTTCGATATCAACTGATCTATAATTCCGCGTCCTGGCTGACAGGCGGAAAATCGGATCTTGAGGATTATCAG
>JAQVZT010000011.1:18162-18701 GCA_028708055.1 Methanothrix sp. | reverse complement strand
GGGCTTCCTGGCCGGCATTCCTGGCAATCAGCGCTGCCCAGAGATAGTCTCCTGCATTCGTCAGGATGGCAATTGCCTTATCGGTCTTTCCTTTGTCTCTGGCTAAAACGACCGCGTACTCTGTCTCGCCGGCCTCTACCAGCATATCTATGCCCTCTTCTGCCAGTTCATCGGGCAATTTCCGCAGGTTCTCTATAAGATAGGATACCTTTTCCTCGTGGGTCATCCTCTCGAATTCTTCCTTCAAACCATAGTCCCCGGTTGGACTTGAAATAGATCAATAATTAAGCTTTTTGCATTGATCGATGAATCCGGATGAGCATCAGGGTTTTTTAGATACGGGATTCTGAATAGATGACATAGATGGCATAGATGAGATAGATGGCATAGATGAGATAGATAGCTTAGATGGGATAGATAGCTTAGATGGGATAGATAGCTTAGATGGGATAGATAGCTTAGATGGGATAGATAGCTTAGATGGGATAGATAGCTTAGATGGGATAGATAGCTTAGATGGGATAGATAGCTTAGATGGG
>JAQVZT010000011.1:0-18062 GCA_028708055.1 Methanothrix sp. | reverse complement strand
ATAGATGGAGTCGATGATGCTCGATCTGCTAATGCAAACGCTGGATGATACCGTCTCTACCATGGCGGTCGTCTTTCTCATGCTCTTTATCACCGGCCTCATGGTGGAGATGGACGCCTTTTCACGCGTCTCCCACCTGGCGAGGCCGCTGGTCTCTCTATCTCGGCTGCCGCCCGTTTCCGCCTCAACCTTTGTGATCAGCCTGGGGTCGGCTCTTGCGGCCAACACAGTTATCGCCAGATTGCTGGAGGATGAGCAGCTCAGCCATCGCCAGGCATTCTTGAGCGCCATCATGAACAGCGTTCCAGTTTACTTTCGAGAGCTTTTCACATATCAGATGGCTTTTGTGATTCCAGTTCTGGGCGTCTTCGTGGGCGGAGCATATGCCGTTATATCGATTGCCACCGGCCTATTAAAGCTGATACTGGTCCTGATCCTGGGCAGGGCATACCTTCCTGCCGATATTTCCCCGACCCCATCAGTATCTCCTTCATCTCTTTCATCTGCTTCGTATCCTTCATCTCCTTCACCTATTCATTCTTCGGCCAATTTTGCGTCGAATCTCTCTATCTGCAATCATTCTGCCAGCAAACTATCTGCTTTGGCGCCACCTCATTTTCCAGCGACCCCTTCCTCATCCCGTGAGCCGCCTTCGCTATCCAGGTCCCGGGAAAAGGTCAATTTGAAGCACGCGGCCATGAAATCCCTGCGAGGTCAGACACGCATATTTCTCAGAATAGCAGGGCTCTACTTCATCATGACCTTCATGGTACTGTATTTAAGCCGGGAAGGCATTTTTGAATCCCTGGATGTCATGCCCATGGCCAATTTTTTTAGAGTGCCACCGGAGACCGTAATTCCCCTAACCGTCTATGTGGCCAGCCCCAAGGCAGGGATCACTCTGCTGGGCCCGCTCATCGAAAATGGCGGCATATCGGAGACAAAAGCCCTGATCGTCCTCATGCTGGGCAGCCTGTTTATGCTCCCCTTCTACTCGCTCCGTTCCCTTCTGCCCAATTACACCTCGGTCTTCGGCATGAAGCTCGGCCTATCGCTGGTAATAGTATCCACAGTCATCAGCGTAGCGGTGAGGCTATCGGTGCTGCTTGCGCTCCTTATTTCCTCTTCATGATATTAATGGAAGCTCCGGCAAAGGCCGCTCCCACAACGATGTTTGAGAAGTAAGTAACAGCTCTCCAGAGGATGACCAGAGGCCCAAGCAGAGCGGGCGGGACAAATATGGAATAAAGATAGCTCATAGATAGCTCAGCCACGCCGCTGCCGCCCGGAGTCAAGGGCAGGATGGCAATTATGGCCAGAATAATCTGGGAAGTAATGGATAAAAGCAGTTTGGGTTCCGCGCCCATGCCTATCAGCAGAGCTGACGGGACCAAGAAATCGCACATCCAGATGAGCGCGGTAAGTCCTGCCATCACGGGAGTGCATCGCATTATCTCCCTGGCAAGCTGAATTCCTGCTTCGCGAAAGAGCCAGATCTCCCGTTCCAGAGAAAAGATGATGGGTCTGTTGCCGGTCTTCTTTTTCAGCCAGAGCAAAAATCCGGCAATCCTCTCCGGACGGTTGACAAGCTGCCAGAGAAAAGTGAGAATCAAAATGAGCAGAATCGCAAAGAAGGCTCCGATCTTCAGGCCGAAACCGGTCAGAAAGTTGGAAAATATCAAGAATAGTGCCAGGGACGCTACAAAGAAGATGCTGTCCAGAAGCCGCTCACCTACCGCCACGGCGGTTGCGCTTCCGTAGCTCATTCCGTCATCTGCCAGGATCTTGATGCGCAAAGGTTCCCCACCTGCGGAAGATGGAGTGAGAGCGGCAAGAAAATTGGATGCCAGCGTCGAAATGAGCGATAGGTGAAAGCTGATTTCGTGCCCGGCAAGCGAAGCCAGAAGCTTGAGCCTGACTGCATAAAAGATCCAGGAGAAAGCATGCAGGGCAAGAGCCAGCAGCAAGAATCGCACCTGGACGGCGTAGAGCATCTTCCAGCTTAAATTAGTCTCTGTAAATTTTAAGATAAGAATAACTGCGGCCAAGCTCATGAAGACGGCGAGCAATGCAGCCTTTACCCGTTCATCCAAGAGCCGAAGTCTCAAGTTCCCTCTCGCAGGCAGCCGATTTCCTCTCTAGGCCACCTCTTCATAGATTGCTTCCATAGAGTCAAGCGCCTTCTTCCAGGAATATTTGTCCTCTACGCATCTTCTGCCATTGGCGCCAAGGCTCTCCCGAAGCAGCTCATTTTCGTGAAGCTCCAGGATAAGCTCGCTCAGCTCCTGAGTGCTGGAGTAGACCATGCCGCCATGAAGAGCCACCTCGTTTACTCCCGGAGTGTTAAAGGCAAGAACCGGCGTCTTGCAGGCCATTGCTTCCAGGAGAACGATGCCGAAAGCCTCCAGGCGGTTTTGGGTGGGCAGAACAAGCACCTCTGCTCGGGAGATTGTATCTATAAACATGCTTCGCTCCAACCTTCCTGTGAACTTCGCCCGGACATGCAGCCGCCTCGCCAGATCCTCTAATCGGCTCCGGTCATAGCCATCTCCCACGAGCAGCAGCTCCAGATCCGCCTTCTTCTGAACCTCGCTCATGGCATTGATCAGAGTCTCCACCCCTTTGTAACTGATCATTCTGCCCGCATAAAGCACATAATTGCCTTTTTTTTGGACAGGCGGATAAATAGAGACATTGACCGCATTGGGCACGACCTTCAGTTTATGCAGATAGTCCTTGAGGATGGGTGAAGTCAATGCATAGCTCTTTGTCGTGGCAATAACGACCTCTGCCTCATCCAGAAGCGGACGGACCATCCGCTCATTTATCTTCTCCAGAGAAGCGGCAAAAGGGTGGGGCATTGTGTGCCCATTCAATATCTCCGGAATGACCACATCATTATGGTAGGTTACAACCTGCGGCGCCTCTTTGCGCAGCATGAACGCAAAGAGGGGACTGGGAATATGGCTGTGAAAGACATCAGCCTGAAGTTTGGGCAACTTGATTGGTATTGGTGAATAAAATAAGTCAATGCTGGGTATGCTAATCATCTCACCGTTCCATCTTCCGCAAGATGAGGCAACGCTGACCTCATGCCCTCTCCTGACCAGGCCTTCTGCCAGCTCTTTTACATGAAACTCCACCCCACCTACGTGGGGCGGAAAATAGGGAGATATTTGAATTATCTTCATGGATGCGGGCTGCTCACTTTTATCAAAAAATTTAGAATAGAGTACCTTTAGGCTCTTTGACCAGCACCACCGGCCTTCCGGACAACTGCGATAGAAGCCATGCATCCGTGTTCAAGTAGTTCTGGTAAGCGGAAGCTCTCGAATCAGACCGATTGATAATGATTGGAGTGTAGTCTGCATAGCTGGTTGGATAGTACCATTGAGGCTCAGTTCCCGGAGGATAGAGGACTCCCTCATGAAGGCCGAATCCCTTGGGTGCACTACCCCAACTCCACAGGCTGTTGGCAATCTCCATGGTGCTTACCGGCTTCGTCCCGTATTTTTCCAGCCATGCAGTCCCATAGTCCTCGCCGACGCTTTGAAATCCGCTGGATAGCGATATGAATGCCAGGGTGATGCATATGCAGATAATTGAGGCCAGTGTAGCTTTCATATTATCTCCTCAGAATCCATGATTTGCCCTTAATACTGAAATGGTATTCTCCAGCTTGGGATCATAAGTGGGTGCCCCTGGCGCCTTAGGGGGAGCAGAACCCCAATCGGAGAGATTCTTGGAGGCATTTTCCAGATCTTGCAGCATTGAGCTTCCACCATCTCCGCCCAGAGACAGGACCGAACTGTTCCTTGAGAGGTTGAGGGATGAATTGGCTGTGGAATTGTTCGATAGTTTGCCAAATATCAGATTACCTTCCTTGCCTCCCAGATCGACTAATGATTTGCTCTGTGTTAAAAAAACAAGAGCCACGAGCACTGCGATGATCAATATCGTTCGTCTCATTCCATTCCCAGTATCTGACATCGGTACGGTAGCATAAAAATGCTGTGCTTCGGCATGCGGTGCTTCGCCAAAAAAATTCGCTAACACCGCCATCAGCTATGCCAATCGTTTTTAATAAACCTCTCCGAAGACTTCAAAGTAAGCCTGCTCATGCTTGCAGGCAGGACACTCATCCGGAGCTGCGCTGCCCTCATGCATATATCCGCAATTGCGGCATCTCCAGACCACTTTGCCCGACCTTTTAAAGGTTGCTGCATCATCCAGGTTCTTTTTCAGAGATAGATACCTTCTTTCGTGGCCTCTTTCGGCGACGGCGATATTCAGGAAGGTTGCGGCAATCTCAGGGAAGCCCTCTGACTGAGCAGTCTTTGCAAACGATGGATACATTTCCGAATGTTCAAATCGCTCCCCATTCGCTGCCTCCAAAAGATTCGCGCTGGTAGTTGCGATTACTCCTGCTGGAAAGCGCGCAGACACAGCAGCCTCCCCGCCTTCCAGAAGCTTGAAAAGAACTTTAGCATGCTCTTTTTCATTGTCCGCGGTATCCAGAAATATCGCAGCAATTTGCTCGTAGCCCTCTTTTTTCGCCTGTGAGGCGAAGTAGGAATATCTATTTCTTGCCTGCGATTCTCCGGCAAATGCAGTCATCAGATTCTTCTCGGTATCTGTTCCTTTAAGGCTCTTCATGTTTCTGTCTTTTCTCATTTCACGTAGATATAGCTTAGGTATGAGCCCAAATATGAATCCAGCATGAGCCTGGGTATGATCTTGAGTACGAGATGAGCATGAACCTGGGCATGATCTTAGATACAAGATGGGCATGAGCCTAGGTATGAGCTTGGGTACGAGATGGGCATGAACCTGGGTATGAGCTTGGGTACGAGATGGGCATGAACCTGGGTATGAGCTTGGGTACGAGATGGGCATGAACCTGGGTATGAGCTTGGGTACGAGATGGGCATGAACCTGGGCATGATCTTAGGTACGAGATGGGCATGAGCCTGGGTATTATGATATCAGGGAGTGCATGACGCCTCTGCAAGTATGAGAGGTCTGAATGTGCGGGCCGCAATCTTTTTAATCATCTCTGCGGTTTTTGCATGCCGGGCAGATTGCCTTGCCTGGAGAAATGCATTACACTCAGTCGGCAATATGGGAGTATTAGCGGGTTTATTTATGCTGGATGGATGGATTCGGAGAAGGATCGTCTGGTACCTGAAGAATAAGCAAGTACAGGAATGGAGAGTAAAAAGGAGCGGAAGATGCATCAGATGCGGTAAATGCTGCGGATCGTGCCTCGCATATGACTTCAAGGGCAAGCGCTGCAGGATATATCGCATTCGTCCATCCATCTGCAAAGCATTCCCGCTTACACCTGAGGATTTGAATAACCTCCAGAATTGCGGCTTTTATTTTGAGAAATAGATTTATACCAGATGAGAGCAGAGTGAAGGCAATCCGATGGTAAAATGGGCCCGAAAAATCTGAATGCGGAGGTATTCTCCATATGGCAAAGGTTCTCGACAACATGGACGGCTTGAAGGGAAATCCCATTGCGCTTTCTGAAAACTCCCATATGCGCAATGATGACTTGATAGATCTGAAGCTTCATGCTGCCCAGGAGATCCTGGCTGAGGTCTTCGGAATAACTGTCGCAGAGGCGGAAGAGATGATAAAACAGAGAAGCAAAGAGAGGATTCTCTGGCCTGAGGAGTTTGAAACCGAGAGATAATAATATATCCCTGCAGACTGCAATTATCCCTGATGGGAATGCTGATAAAGCTCATAAAGACCGCTATTAGCGCTCTGCTTCTCAACAAAGCAATGAGGAGTGCTTTCCTGGCGGCGCTGATAAAATCTGTTAACTGGACGCTCCAGCCATCCAGAAAATCTCAATTAATGGCATTCTTTTCCAGGCTCATAAGGCCGGCGGCGGCCCCGGCAGGAGGAAAAGGCGGCTCCAGCCTTCTTTCGATTCTATTCAAAGGCGCAGTGGAGCTATTGCTCTTTCGGTTTGCCAGAAAGAGAGGCTTTCTCGGTACAGCAGCGCTCTCGGCTCTTGCCGCTCTCTTGCTGAACATGTTTAAGGAACGGGGAGATAAAGCCGGAACAGGCAGTCGCAGGCAGACTGGCAGTATCATTGACCATGATGATTATACCATTCTCGATGAGGGCCATTGACATATATAGCAGTTCGCTAATTCTCTTTTTATGACTTTAAGAGCTGTGGAATTGGTAGCAGAGCTCATGGCGCTCTCTGCTCGCACCGCACCCAAAGGCCGGGGGCAGGACTCGATAGTAATCAGAGTTGCGACCGGCAAAGAGCTGGAGGAGCTATCTGGAGAGCTGCGCCGCCTGGGCGAGGCGAGAGGAATCAAGTTCTTTCTGAGAGACGCCGGCAACCTGGAGAAGAGCGATGCCTGCCTTCTTATCGGCTGCCGGGCTGCCGATAGCGCGGGCCTTGACTGCGGAGGATGCGGTTATGCAACCTGCAATGAGATGCGGCAGGCACAGGAGCGTTTCCTGGCTGAGAAGCCGAAAATGCCTTTTCACGGCCCCAATTGCGCCATCAAGATGGCTGACCTCGGCATTGCTCTGGGCTCGGCTGCCAAGACTGCCAGTCTGCATAATGTCGACAACCGGATAATGTTCAGTGCAGGAGTCGCGGCTCTATCCCTGAACTGGCTGGAAGGCTGCCGCGTAGCTTACGGATTGCCGCTCAAAGCCTCAGGAAAGAGCATCTATTTCGACCGACCGGCCTGATTGCAGGTGAATATCCTTGGCCAAGATGAAGATCAGAGGGGGCGATCTGGACCTTGTTGAGTATGAGTTTCAGCCCTTTAAGCCGGGTGAGTACGTCCATACACTGGGATTCGCTGGAGACTGCCAGCTCTCGCCGCGCACCGGCAAAGTGAAGGCGATAGCGCCCGGGCGCATTCATCTGACGGTTCTGGATATGAACCGTTTTGCCCCAGATCGACCGGGCGGAGGCGGCGTGGGCTTTGCCCTGCAGATATACTGCTCAGCAGAGGTCGAATGCACTGAATCCGGCCTGGAGATAGACTATTCGCGTGAGCCAATTATCCGCCATTTCGCAGAGGTCTATAAAAAGACGGTTCACTACGATGGCGGCTTCAGGATTTCCATCTCCGACCACGAAAAGAAGCATGTCGGCCTGGGATCGACAGGATCTGTGCTCCTGGCGCTGGGCCACGCCATGAATGCTGCTCTCGGCTCGCCGCTAAATGCCGAACAGATTCGCCTGCTCATCGGCCACAATTATGTGGAGGAGACGGAAGACGGACAGGTCGCCAGGGGCTTTGAGACGGGAGTGGGTCCTGCGGCTGCCACCTACGGGGGCATGGTTATCACCGGCGACGAGCTGGCTGTAGCCTACCGCCATAGCTTTGCGGATGACAAGAACGTCTTCATCGCCATCCCGCCTACGCTAGCCTCTTCTGCCGGCAGGGCGGAATTCGATCTGCTCATGAACCGGGCCAGGAACCTCGACTATCAGGATCGGGAACTCAAAGCATATCTTCTGCTCATGGATCTCATCCCGGCTCTGGAGCGGGGCGATCTGAAAAAGATAGGGGATATAATCTGGGAGATAGAGTTCCGGGGCTCGAAGAGGGCCGAGGTAGAGCACCACGGGTTTGAGATCTACCGGCAGATGAGCCTGCTTCGCGAGGCGGGCCTGGAATTCGTGGGAATGAGCTCAGTTGGACCATCAATCGCCATTGTAACCGAATGGAGCCGGGATGCGGTCGCAGGATTGATCGAGCCGTTGGGTCTGGAGATTGCCATAGAGACAAAGGTGAACAACGAGGGGCTGAAGATATACCAATGATTTGTATCAAAATATCCAATAAAAAATCAAAATGCTCTTTTTGGTTGCGCACATTGAGCCACTAATCATGCAAATGGAGCCATAGAAAGTGAAGATCATTCTCATGGGCAATCCCAACGTGGGCAAGAGCGTCATATTCTCGCGGCTGACTGGAATCGATGTTATCTCCGCCAATTACCCCGGGACCACAGTAGAATATACCGAAGGTCGCATGAAACTGGGTGAACAGATGACAACCCTTGTGGATGCTCCGGGAGTCTATTCCCTGGACCCTACAACTCGAGTGGAGGAGGTCAGCCGCAAGATCTTCTTGAATGGAGCAGATGTGGTCGTAAACGTCATCGATGCCACCAACCTGGAGAGAAACCTGTTCCTCACCCTGCAAATCCTGGAACAGGGTGTGCCCACAGTCGTCGCCCTCAATTTATGGGATGTCGCAACCAGAAAGGGCATTTTGATTAATGCAAAAGCTCTGGAAAAGGAGCTCGGTGTTCCCGTAATAGCCACGGTGGCGGTGAGCGGTCAGGGCATCCGGGATCTTGTCTGTGCCTTAAGAGAGGCAGGCAAATCCAGTCCGCCGCCAGCAGTCCATTTCGACTCATCGAATCAGAGATGGGCGAGGATAGGTGAGATTGCCGCCCGGACGCAGAAGGTAATGCACCGCCATCCGTCTGTCTTCGATCATCTCGAAGATCTATCCATAAAGCCTCTGACTGGAATTCCGCTGGCAATTCTCGCGCTTTATCTTTCATTCAGCCTGGTGATTGAAATCGGTGAGATGCTGCAATTAAGAGTCACCGACCCGATTTTTTTGGCCTACAGCCAATTCATAAGCCAGGTTGTAGAAAGTTATATCAGTTCGCCACTGCTGCGTGACATTCTGATCGGGACGTCCCCTGAGCTGCTAAAGTCATTCGGCATCCTTACCACTGGCCTGTATATTCCGCTGGGTGTGGTTCTGCCATTCCTCATTCCTTTTTACCTGGTTTTGGGCATGCTGGAGGACATAGGCTACCTTCCCAGGCTGAGCATCATTCTGGATGCCTTCATGCATAGAATCGGACTGCATGGGGCAGCTATCCTGCCCTGCGTTCTGGGAATGGGTTGCAGTGTGCCGGCAGTGCTATCCGTGCGCATCCTGGAGTCACCCAAACAAAGGTACCTGGCGGCCACGCTAATGACCATGGCGATTCCCTGTGCGTCCCAATCGGCCATGATCTTCGGAATGCTCGCCCCTTACGGCTTGAAATACATACTGCTGGTCTACCTAACACTCTTTTGTACCTTCGCAGTGACCGGTTTTCTGCTGCACAGATTTATTGGCGGCGAGTCCCCGGAGATCTTTTTGGAGATACCTCCCTACCGCATGCCAAACCCTCATTCGCTTCTCAAGAAGACATTCATCCGCATTCGCGAATTTTTAAAAGAGGCTGTTCCATACATTGCCCTGGGCATGATTGTGATGAACTTCTTTTTCCTTACCGGCCTTATGCATCTGATTGGTGAAGCAATGAGGCCGTTGGTATCCGGACTCCTGGGGCTGCCAAGCGACGCCGCTACGGCACTGATCATCGGCTTTTTGCGAAAAGATGTCGGGATAGGAATGTTTGCGCCCCTGGGAATGAATGCCGTGCAGCTCGTTATTGCGTCTGTGGTGCTGGCAATGTACCTTCCCTGCGTGGCAACATTTATGGTGATGCTTAAGGAGCTGGGGGTGTCGGGCACCATGAAATCGATCGCATTGAGATTAGTGGCAGCGCTCCTGGTAGGCACTATTTTGCACCTGATTTTGGCGTAGCATTATCGAACTGTGAATTTCTTTTTGTTGCCGAACAATACAAAAATTTATAGGCAAAAAAGGGAATTAACCTCTCCAGGTTCTAAATAATCCGGTACAATTATTTAAGAATCGAGAGGGAACATGAAAGCCTACTATTTGCTGTCTCGGATTGCTATAGCCACACTCCTCATTTGCAGCATATCGCTGGGAGGATTGGACCAGTCCGACAATTCTGGTGCAGAGAATATGACCATTACTCAATTCAACGCTATGGTTCCATCAGGCAACCTTGAAAGCGCTTTCGTTGAATCCGGAGCGCCCCAGGCAGCTTCGGAGGATGCTGGATCGGAAGTTGCCGCTTACACAGATCAGACTCCACCGGCCACCGATCTGAAGACTCTGATGCCCTCTGCCGTCCTTTCCAATCCGCCAAGGTACATGTACTACAATGGAGACTATCTGGCCTGGAACGACTTTTCTACGACGTTCCCATCCAACAATCCCGGATTGTGGATTGAGAGGGCTGTCAGCTGGACGCTCTATGCCACAATGCCCTGGGGCGGGTGGGCCCGAGAACTGCTCTACGTTCCGCAAACCTCTCCGGTCATCATGTATGAGATTTACCCAGGCGGTTATGTCATGGGATATAACCTGGGAACGGTGCAAAGCGGATACTACTATATCTGGTATTATGCCGATTCGCCCGGCAGGCATAAAAACCTGTTTGCCACCAATATCGGATACAGCAATGCGGTCATCGTGGATGTCTATTCTAACGCGATCCGGCCAGTTCCCAAGCCCACTCCTGACCCCAGGAAGGAATGCGAGGCAAGAAGCTCAGACACACAGACCTGCGAGTGGCGTGACGGAAGGTGCCAGTGCTACATGAAGCCTGCTCCAAATCCCGTGGCAGACTGCGAAGCAAGAAGCACAGATACACAGACCTGCGAATGGAGCGACGGAAGGTGCCAGTGTTATATGAAGCCAGCCCCTAATCCAGTAGCTGAATGTGAGAGCAATCCGCTCTGCGACTATATCAATGGCCAGTGCTACTGTCGGGGCTATAATCCTGAACCCATGCCCGGACCTGTGCCGAATCCCAACCCAGAGCCGGGTCCGTTTAATCCTGCTCCCAATCCGGTAGCAGACTGCCCTGATGGATGCTACTATGCCAACGGCAGGTGCAACTGCATGGGCGCGGGAGTCAGCAGCGACTACGGCAGCAGCAGTGGAGGCAGCGAGACAGACCTTGGCAATGAGGGATGAAGCTGCACTCCATTTTTTTCAGATATTTCCAATCCCGGAACCTCACGATAATTCCTTGCGATAGATTCTCATAGATTCAGAGCTGCCATTCATAGCCGCCGGGGAGTGGCTGATTATATGGCTAACGTGCTGATCTATGGGGCTGGGGCGATAGGCAGCTTTATGGGCTATCTTCTATCGGAGGGATCGAATTGCACCCGGAACATTGCCCTGCTGGGAAGACGCGGCCACATCGAGAAGATAAGGAAATCCGGCCTGATGATAGGCTTACCAGAAGGACCTATTTCCATTCGGTTCCAATATATCTTCTCAAGTTTGCAAGAGGTAGAGAGATCCGGCTTCCGTCCGGACCTGGTCCTGGTCTGTGTAAAGGCATATTCCCTACCGGAAGTGCGAGCTGAGATATTGAATTCGGGAGCCTTTGATGGATGCCTCAAGGGCGCGGACTTCCTCCTGCTCATGAACGGACTGGGAAATCTCGAAGCTCTCGGAATGCCGTCAGGCCGGTCCTACCAGGGTTTCACCTCTCTGGGCGTCCAGTTCTTTGAGGATGGCAAAGTCGATCTCAAAGGAGTTGGCCCTACCTTTCTGGAAGACAGGATTCCTGATATGACCAGAAAATTTTTCGAAGAGCGCTTTGAAGAGAAAGGCTTTCTCGTGGAATTCTCAAGCGACTTCAAGCATCTTCAGTGGAACAAGCTCATGGTCAACGCCGTAGCTAATCCAATAAGTGCAATAATCAGGAAGAAAAATAGAGCGACGCTATCCATGGATCTTGAGGCGACGGTTGAGAGAGTGATTGACGAGTGCCTGCAAGTAGCAGCTCTGGACGGCATAGAGCTTGACCGAAAAAGCTGCCGGGATTTCGTCCGCTTCATAATCTCTAAAAATGCAGACAATACCACGAGCATGTACCAGGACGTGATCAAGGGCAAGAGAACTGAGATCGATTCCTTCAACGGCTATGTGGTAGATCAGGCCAAAAAGCATGGCCTTAGCGCGCCTGTAAATGAGATGATGTATGCGATAATAAAGACGATTGAGAACAGAGAATAGGAGTAAGCGGCTCACAGCATTGGTCTCAGGCAAGTTTCAAAGGGTAGGCTACCGGGCAAGGTTTATCCAGTTGGCCAATGGCTTGGGACTTAAGGGCTTTGTCGAGAACCTGAGCGATGGAAGAGTTAGAATCATCGCTGAGGGCGATGATGGAAAGATGAAATTATTCGAGGAAGCAATAGACATCAAAAATACCTTCATTCAAGTGATCAATATTGAAAAGAAGCATTTGCAGCCAAATAGAGAATTCAGCCGTTTTTATAAGCCGTTGGAGCAGGTGAGACGGATTCCCGCCTGGATGAAGGAATTGGCATATTAAAAGATATGAGAGATTTGCCTATTTCAATTTGCGATGTGCAAAAACAAATGCTCGGAAAACAGGATCAAATGCTTGGAAAGCAAGATCAAATGATTGAAAAGCAGGCAGTGTAACTAATCTTCTGTAATTTGATAATAAGAAAGATTATAGGCCCTGAATCCTACATTGTCTTTGGGAAACAGGAGGAAACAGGACCATGATCCCAATAGATCTCATAGAAGATTATCTTGTCGATCAAGAAGATGGATTAAAGAAGCTGCTCACCTGGTTCTTGAATCTGGTAATGCAGCTTGAAGCGATGGACCAAATAGAGGCTGAGCCATATGAGCGAGCAGATTCTCGCAAGGCGCATAGAAACGGTTACAAAGATCGCACTCTCAAAACAAGAGTAGGCGAACTCAACCTCAAGAAACCACAATTTAGGGAGATCTCATTTCAGACGAAGGTCTTTGATAGATATTCGCGTATTGAGAAAGCCCTGATCAATGCCATAGTTGAGTCATATCTGCAAGGAGTCTCAACCAGACGAGTCAAGGATATCGTTTCTCGATTGGGGATCGAAGACCTCTCCGCCTCTAGCGTTTCCAGGATCGCCAAGGAGCTGGATGAAAAGGTAGATGAATTCCTCAAGAGGCCTATTGAACATCCGATCTCTTATCTCTTTGTAGATGCAAGCTATTTCAAAGTAAGGACAAATTCAAGATATGTTACAAAGGCATTCTTGATCGTTGTAGGAATCAGGGATGATGGCTATCGCGAGATACTAGGAGCGAGAATCGCTGATGGCGAAGATGAACTATTTTGGTCGGGACTATTCCAGGATTTAAAGGATCGGGGCCTATCCGGAGTGCAACTCGTGATATCTGATGGCCATAAAGGCATCCAGAAAGCTGTAGAGAAGTCATTTCTGGGAGCTTCATGGCAGATGTGTCATGTTCATCTCGTGAGAGCTGTTCTAAGAAACGTTGCCAAGAAATATCATAAAGAGATTGCGTGCAAGCTCAAAGCCGGTCTGGAGGACGAGAACAAGATGCAGGAACTGATTCAAGATCTCGAAAGCAGAGGCTATTCCAAAGCTGCTGACACCATCGAGCGCCTTCAGTTCAGCCTATGGAACTACAGGACATTTCCGAGTTCTCATCAGAGAAGGATCAGAACAACGAATGGATTGGAAAGGATTAACAAGGAGTTGAAGAGAAGAACAAGAGTAGGTGCATTTCCCAGTGATCAGTCGTTTATGAGACTAGGAGTATCGATTCTGATCGATATCAACGAAGAATGGATGACAACTAAAAAGTATTTAACTATGGATATGGATTGACTTGTGGTATTACAGGGCCTACAAAATTACAGAAGATTCGGCACACTACCTCTTGCTGCAACGAGAAAAGAGCAAGGCCGCCAAGCATCTATTTATCGCAAATCCCTCCACAGATCTTTTTATAACGGATTTCTCACTTCATTCCATAGGTGTTTTCCTTTTCCAAAGAAATAGACATGAAACCTACGTCCACTTTGTAAAGGACGTAATAATAAAGACAGGAATAACTGTGATCGGGTTAGATCCGGAAGAGGTTCTCGCTCCGGCAGAAATCTCGAAAAGGTTCCATTTGGATTTTGATGATGCCTACCAATATGCTGTCGCACAGAAGTTCGGCCTGCAGATAATGAGCCTCGATGCAGATTTTAACCGCACTGAAAAAGGACGCCAGATACCAGAGTTGCAGTAGGAATATAATCCTGGCGACATTGTAGACTCTTCCGGCCTTGGGTTAGCAAGTAGAGGCTCACCCACCCGGTCCGGCAGCCCTGTGGGTGGCGGCCAGGCGGGCCCGGTAGCCGGAAGCAGGCGGTCGCTCACGGGCGCGGGAGCCACGCGCGGGCGGGGGCGCGGCGGTCGGCCTAGCCCAGGTTTTTCCATTAGCACGCGGACAGGTATGAAGTTGCACGCATGCCGTCTAGTGGCGATATTAGTGCCAAAAGATGTAGCGCCTACCCGCAAGCTTTTTCTCTGGAAAGCCAATCGGAACTAAAAAGGCAGGTGCCAAATGTCTTCCTTTGGACTTATTGAAGAGATAAAGAAACTTGTCTGGGAGGACAAAATTATCATATCCAAACACGCCAATGCCAGGATGGTGGAAAGAGAGGTTCTGGCCGATGATATCGTTAACTTAATATTAAATGGCGAGATAATAGAGAGCTATCCAGACGACTTCCCATGCCCCTCCGTGCTCATATTTGGGCTCTTGCCTGGAAAACCATGTCATGTCGTTGTGGCTAAGTGCCTGCATTATCTGAGAATTGTTACTGTGTATCTGCCGGATGAAGATGAATGAATAAATTGCAGAGAGAGTGCCAAAAATGATTCCTGATACCTGTAGTTGCGGAAAAGGTAGGCTCAAGAAAGGCACAACCGATTTCACTGTCAGAGTCGAGGGAGAGATAGTAATAATCAGGGATGTGCCGGCCTATGTTTGCGATAGCTGCAGTGAGGCTTATTTCTCAATCGAAACTTCTCGAAAGATAGATGAGATCATGAGAGAATTTCGTGCCGGAAGGCTTCTGAGCAAGCCTCTGAGGGCCGGAGAAATTGAGCTGAAGATGAGTGCTTCTACTTAGCACTTCCAGATTTGTTAAATTTCTTGCAAGACTATTACAGTATTCTGTAGGTTGGCGACGCTAGCCCTCCCCGGCCTGGCATTCCTGTTGGTGGTGGCCAGGGGGCTCCCCTCAACACCATGAAGGATTTTGCACTTAGATGCCTGCGATTTGATGGATCGCATAGAATGCTCTATTTCGGGAAGCTTGGGCGGATAAGTCGAGTGATTGGTGATTATCATCTTAATAATCGCATATTTTTAATGTATGTTATTGAGAATCAAGCTATTCAGACATTATCTTTAAATAGAAAAATTGGCAAAGCTTTAAGCTAGCACATAGGTGTTTAGTGATGGAAAATAAAATGGAAATATGGCAAAAGGAATACGAGTCAAAGATAAACAAATTCGAAAAATTTGAAAAACTGTTGAAAATTCTTATGGAAACGCTTTTAAAAAGAGATGGTGTATCTGCACAGGTATCATCAAGGACGAAATCTGCATCAAGTTTTAAAGAAAAAATTGCCCAAAAGATTAGCGATGGAAAATCATATGACAATCCTTTGAATGAAATCACCGACATTGTTGGCATAAGGGTAATAACATATTATCTAAATGATGTTGATAAAATAAGTGACATAATAAAGAGGGAGTTCGAAATAGACGAAAAAAATTCCCTTGACAAATCGGCCATATTAGGCATTGATCAATTTGGTTATAAATCAGTTCATTTTATTATATCCTTGTCTCCTCTAAGGAGTGATTTGCCTGAATGGACGGAATTTAATGATTTCAAAGCAGAAATACAAGTTAGAACTATATTGCAGCATGCATGGGCAGAAATCGATCACGAGATTAGATATAAAAAAGAAGAGAGCATCCCTGTTGAAATAAAGAGGCGATTATATCGCTTAATGGCGCTATTTGAGCTTGCGGACGAAGAATTCCAGCAGTTAAAATACGATACAGAAGCATTAAAAGGGAAATACCTGAGAGACATTACATGGGGAAACTTCAAATCAAAATTAAATGCATTGTCTTTATCTGCATATTTTTCATTCACCAAGCAAGACGAAAAGTGGATGAAAATATCTAATAAAATTATTCAAGAAATATTAGATTCATATCATACAGATAAACACATTACTGTCCTGTTTGAAATTCAAAAACAATTTTACAACTATACAAGCATTGCGGATCTAGAGAAATTATTGAGCAGACTCGAAGTTCAGAATCTTGAGGAATTCGATAATATCTTAAAAAACGCAGATCAATGGGGTCAAGACGCATTGAAACAAACTTATCACTCTTTCTTGGATAACTTAATCGACTTAACTCAGGATGGATCCTACGAATACTATTTCAATGCATATTTGAATATATCGATTTTGGTATGTCATGCAAACGCAGATCTAATTCGAGAAAATCCTTCAATATTAGATGGTATTGATTATTTGTGGGTTGTTAAGGAGGCTTGGAGTATACAATGACTCTCTACTAACATTAATGAATCTGTGATATCACCCAAAAATTCATGCTCTAAGCAATATTGCTAATCCGTCTCAGTTTCCATGCTCATATCCAAAAGGTCTCGTCCCCTATCGCCCAGCAATTTTCCGTCGTTCCATCCTCCCATTCCCTCCCCCTCCCTCATCCGATAAATTGATAATGCCACCCTGCCAACCATAGCCCAGCTAACCAGAGGTGTACCTGAATTGAAGATAATCGGTCTTTCCGATCCTGAAGTAGAGGTCAGCCTGCGAGCCGCCGGCATCGGCATGTCCGTTCCGGAAGCGCGCACCATTGCCGGGGTGCTGGGACGGGATCCCACCCTCACGGAACTATTCTGCTATGATGCCATGTGGTCCGAGCACTGCTCCTACAAGAGCTCCCGAGCCACCCTTCGAGAATTCCTTCCTACCGATGGCCCCAATGTGGTCATGGGCCCTGTTGAAGACTCCGGGATAGTGGCCATAGACGATAAATGGTGCGTCGTCATCTCCCACGAGAGCCACAACCATCCGAGCCAAGTTCTGCCCAATGAAGGCGCAGCTACAGGCATCGGCGGCATCGTCCGCGATGTAAATTGCATGGGGGCGACAGTTGTCGCCACAGCCGATCCCCTGCGCTTCGGCAATCCCTACGGCCCCAAGGCCAACAAGGTGCGCTGGGTGGCAGAGGGCGTGGTAGACGGAATCTGGCAGTACGGCAATGCTCTGGGCGTTCCTAACATGGGCGGAGACATCGTCTTCAATGATAGCTTCGATGACAACTGCCTGGTCAACGTCGTCTCCCTTGGCATTGTGCGGCGCGACCAGATCATTCGCTCCCGCGCTCCGCCCCTGGCTGGCGAGAAGGGATACGATGTGATCCTGATCGGAAAGCCCACCGACTCATCCGGCCTGGGCGGCGTCACCTTCGCCTCAGAGGCTCTGCGAAAGGAGGATGAGGAGACCAACCGGGGCGCTGTGCAGATCCCGGATCCATTCCTGAAGAACGTGCTCTTCAAGGCAAACGACGATCTCTTCAAACTAGTCAGGGAGGCAGGCATCGAGATCGGCTTCAAGGACCTGGGCGGCGGCGGCTTTACCTGCGCCACCTCTGAAATGGGTTCCGCCGGAGGATTCGGCATGGAGATCAACCTGGATGACATGCACAAAGCAGCCGACTTTCCAGGCGAGGTTCTGAGCATCGCCGAGACCCAGGAGAGATTCCTGATAATATCGCCTCCGGAGCTGCGCGAGAAGATCCTCAAGATCTACAACGAGGACTGGGATCTGCCAAATGTCTACGAGGGAGCCAGAGCAAGCGTTGTGGGAAAGATCAATACCGGCGACAGATTCAGGGTTAGCTACAAAGGCGAGATGATCTGCGATGTGCCAATCAAGCACCTCACAGAAGGAATCCGCTATAATCGTCTGGAGCTGCCGCGCACCATTAAGGTTACCGAGCCGGATGCAGAAGAGCCGGCTGACTACAATGAGGTGCTGCTTAAGATTCTCAAATCACCAAATATCGCTTCCAGAGAGCACGTCTACCGTTACTATGATACTGAAGTCATGGGCAGCACCGTAATCAGGCCAGGAGAAGCTGATGCTGGCCTCATAGCGCCGGTTCGAGGAGAGAAGTTCGGCGTGGCGCTGGCGGTTGACTCCAATCCGTTCTACGGACGCATCAGCCCCTACTGGGGAGGAGCGACAGCAGCTGCGGAGGCAATGAGAAATG
>JAQVZT010000245.1 GCA_028708055.1 Methanothrix sp. | reverse complement strand
GGAGCAGGGCCCCGACCGGGGAAGAGACCGTCCATGGTGCCGTTGATTACAGAACATTTCATCCCCAGGTTTCTGTAAATGGAGTCCATTGTGCAGGCTGAGCCGTTGCCCGTATCCAGCACAACACTCAAAGGTCTCTCCAGGTTCACCTTGTCTGCTACATAGCGGCCATACTCCTCGATGGCATCCGAAGCCGACCGATCCTCAACTCTTCCCACCCCCGAGAGAAAGCCGCCTTCGCGATAAAATTTCATAATAGAAGACTCCCGGTAGAGCAATCCGTATCCATCGCCGGTTCTGAACCGCACTCCATTATATTCAGGGGGATTGTGGGAAGCAGAGATGTAGGCCGCGGCCTTCAGCCTCATCTTGCTGGTAATAAAGCTTAAGACTGCAATGGGAATTATGCCGTAGCTTTTCACCTGGCAACCAGTGGCCAGAACGCCTTCCAGAAATGCCTTCTCCAGGGATGGACCGCTTACTCGGGTATCCCTGCCCAGAGAAACGCTGCTCCCTTCAGCAAAAGATCCGAAGGATGCTCCCACTCGCCTGGCCAGATCCTCTGTCAAATCGGTGCCGTAGACACCCCGAACATCATAAGCTCTAAAGACGGTCACGATGTTTTCTTTAACCTGGGCATTTAAATTATTTTCTGCGATAGGCAGAATTAGCATTAGTCTCATGGTCAGTGGGAAAAATTTATACATCAGATCAGAGATAGAAATTAAAAGGAAAGCGTAAAGCCATTGAAATCTACAGGATAATCATCTGATTGATATAATAATATGATTTCCATAAATAGAAAAACATCATTATCATCCGTCCTGGCTGCGACACTTATCCTGGCCCTCTTATTGCCCGCAGCCGTCCAGGCGGAGGAGACCGATATGAATAGCATTGTTGTGAAATTGGGCTTTGACAGGGTTCCAGATGAATCCACCTGTCAAGGAGCAGATGTATCGCCGGAGATTGAGATTCAGGGGACCAACGCCGCATCCCTGGCGGTGATTGTCGACGACCCGGATGCGCCCTCCGCCGTATTCACTCACTGGCTTATCTGGAATATCCCTCCCACTGAAACGATTCCCAGGGGCATTAAGAAGATTACTAATATCGACGACCCATTCCCCGCTGTGCAGGGCACAAACGACTTTGGTGAGATTGGATATACCGGCCCCTGTCCACCTCGAGGAAAGCCGCACAGATATTTCTTCCGCGTCCTCGGATTGGACAGGATATTAGACCTGCCTGCGGGAGCCTCGGCCAAGGAACTTAAAAAGGCAATGGAAGGCCATGTGGTACAGAAAGGAGAGGCTGTGGCAACCTTCGGAAGATAGATGATAAATTATCGAGGGGCTTTTCAAATCAGGCACAATCCGGAGTAATCAGGCATCTTCTGGCATCATTAAAAAAAAGTGCGGACCAACCATCCGGGCCGCATTGCGGGGAGAGACGAGAATTCTCCCCAATTCACCAATTCTAGGTCCGGCTTATGACGGCCGCTCCCTTAACCAGTCCGTTTATGAGCGAAAATCCAGTTCCGGACGCGCCCGTATTTATGGGCTGGATCACTATTGCCCAGCTCCCAGGGGTAGCGTTTCTCAGGAAGTAGTAATCATAGTTGGTGCCTATAAGGTGTATCACATTCCGGTTGTCCCCCTGAACAGGCAGGGCAACTCCGTTAGGCTGGATCAAGGTTAATTTAAAGCTACCTTCCTTCCAGGTGAGGCCTACCATATCCGAGCGCTCCGAGATTAATTGCGCTTTTTGATCTGAGGAAACGGCCTGGCCCTCCATTCCCAGCTGCCTCACATACCTCAGCGGAGACGCGCCCGGATATGCCACTGCGTTCTCCACCTTCAGAGCATTGAGTGCCGTAACCGTGCCGGCCCAGGGCAGAGTTATCGTCGTCCCGGCTGGAATCGCGTAAGATTGTGCAGCTGGAGCGGCAGCAGCGGGCGCAGCACTGGCGACAGGCACTGCAAATGGTTGATAGTAAGGGTAATATGGCGCTGTAAAGATATAATACAGGTACTGGCAAACGCCATCTATGCAAGTCCTTCCCGGGCCGCAGACAACGGGACTATGCAGGCATCCCCGAACCGAATCGCAGTAGTCTACTGTACAGGGATTGCCGTCATCGCACTTCCAGGTACGGATACAGCTTCCGGTCCTGGGATTGCATCTGACTGAAGTGCACGGATCTCCGTCATCGCATTTTTTGGGCGTATGAACGCATTTTCCATCTTTGCAGGTATCAACGGTACAGGCATTGTGGTCATCACAATTCATGGACGTATTCACGCATGAAACGCCATTGAAGGAATCGACGGTGCATGGATTGCCGTCATCGCAATTCTTTGTGGTATTGTAACATACTCCTTTATAGCAATAATCGTTTGTATTGGGATCGCCGTCATCGCAAACCTTCGGCTTATGCTCGCATTCCTTGCCGTTATAGCTATCCACTGTGCAGAGATCGCCATCATCGCAATTTGGCGGGCGATGTGCGGCCATGAGCGACTGGGATGCAGATAAGTTAGTGCTATTATTTTCGCTAAAGGCAATAGCCGTGTCTGCACCTTCTATAGGCTTATTAATGCAGGTGCCATCAATGCAGGAATCCTCTGTGCTGTCATTTCCGTCATCACAATTCAATGGCGTAAAAACGCAGTCTTTGCCATCATAGGCATCTGTTGTGCAGGGATTTTCGTCATCGCAGATCGGCAGCGTCTCCGGCCCTTCGGCGGTGCTTTGGGATTCATTGGCGGTCGTGTTCTCATCCGTGACTTCATCCTTGATATCCGGGTTCATGGAACCAGAAGAGGGAGCTAATTCTACCATAATGCTCCCTGCCAGGAAAGGAGTATTAACACAACCGGACGGCCCGCAGCTATCTGCTGTACTGGCATTTCCGTCATCGCAATTCACAGGATCGTGGACGCAGCCTTCAGCCCCGCAGGAATCAGCTGTGCAGGGATTTCCGTCATCGCAATTCACAGGATCATGAACGCATCCATTTGCACTATAAGAATCGCTGGTGCATGGATTATTATCATCGCAGCTTTCCGGTTGGCTGGGTTCTTGATTTGATGGTGGAGCCTGCGGATTTTGATCTGGGACTACCGTGCTCTGCGGAGAACTGCCATTTGCAGGATTGCTCAACAACCCTCCAGCAGGGGAATTGTCATTTGCGCATTCCTGAGGAATATGCTGACAGGTCATTGATTCACACATGTCTCTGGTACATGGATTATTATCATCACAATCTCCGCACTGGGCAAAAGCCAGGCCGGACGATAATAATATACTGAATATAAATATAGCAAAAGACAAGCTACGCTTATCGTTCATCATTTGTCTATCCACACATTTCACTCCCAGCAAATTGATGAGCTAGTTTTATATCAATTTTTCCCCATCATCATCTTATTTTTGCCTAAGTTAGGAGAAGGCGGCAAGCGTAGTCTGGCGGGATTTGAGCAGATCTTTTAATAGATCGCTCTGCTGGATGAACTTCTTGATAGGCATCCTTAGCCTGCCGCAAATATGCCACAGGGCGCTTTTCATGTCCTCGAATGGCAGAGCAGTCTCCTGCATGGCATTTCTCACGTTCTCCCTCACGTTGAAAACCCCCAATGGCACATAACCGGAATAGGCTTCCCGGAGGACTATCGCACCCGCCTGTTTCTGTTCCCTTGCCAGAGCCTCCAAAACCGCCATTTTGCAGGAGTAGTAGCATCCTCCCACCCGGGAATATCCCCTCTTGCCGGCATTTCTCTCGTAGTCAGAAAATAATAGCTCTTCAGAATCCAGGATGCGCAGGAAAGCCTCCATCCATTCATATTGCCAGGCGGTTGGCAGAAGAAGAACGGCGTAATAATTATTTAAGCTCGCAAACTCCCGCACCTGGCAGCAGTCGATAGGATCATAATTCCTGACCTCTTTCAGGAGCCGGTTGGCAAGGATAGTATCGCATGCTGTGATAGACCAGCGAGTGGGTACCAGACGTCTTCTCTTTCCGATGCCCATAGTCCCCATGGAAAATGCCTTCTCTATGCTTGAAAAATTCTGACCCTTCTGATGCAGGTCGCATACTGCATCTGCCGCCAGGAGGTCTGTATCATAGTAGACCTTCTCCAGATTCGCATCCCATCTGCTGCTGCTGATATGCAGCTTCTCCAGAGGAGCGCTGGGGCCGAATGGAGCATGATCATCGCCAAACGACATGCCTTTGGGGGTTTGAGAAAACTGCGCTTCGCTCTCGACGGAGCAGCCGGACAGAGAAATATCCTGCAGCGTATCTATGTAGCGATCTTGCAGCTTTGTGACTCTCACTGGCCTCTTGCCTCTGATGAGATTCAGCCGGTATCTTATGATCTCCTCCTGGGTCTTTTTCTCCGGTATCCATGATTCCGGCCGGTCCATGATCGTTGTATCCCCATGCTGAGGAGCAATCATGGGACCGGCGTAGACCAGAGGATAGT
>JAQVZT010000244.1 GCA_028708055.1 Methanothrix sp. | reverse complement strand
CCAGAGTGCATTTGAGACTTAAGTTACCTGATAATGTGTTTCAGTACAAAGATCCAATTCTTAAGTATGCAGATGGTGAACCGGTCGGTCCCGGTGCTCGTTATCTGGGTTACGGCATAGTTGAGGCAGTTCCAAGCAAGAAGAGAAACACAAAAGAAGGTCAAATCCTCAGTTCCTGCCTGAAGTACCCGTTTGAAGGTGTATTAAGTCTGCTCATCAGGAATGGCACCTGCTTGGATGACATCAATAGCATAGAATCTGCAGCTATCGCCATGGGTCTTTTTGGCGGACTGGGTTCAAGATCTCGCAAAGGATATGGATCATTCAATCTAGCAGAGCTTAAACTCGGAGAAGAAATACTCATTAAGATGCCCAAAGATGCTGATGACCTGAGGCTTATGATTAAATCCCTTTTCGAAAACTATAAAATTGCGGCCTATTCCGGCCTTCCTCCTTATACTTCCTATAGCGATTTGACCCGCATAGACATTATCGATAAAGGTTCAGATCCTCTGCGGTTACTCAACTCCGTAGGCGAGGCGATACAGATGTACCGAAGCTGGGGAAGAGGCGGTAAGGTAAATGGAAAAGATGCGGAGAGGAACTTCAAGGATGATCACGATCTTGCTTTAGAAGCTATCACAAAAAGGGTTGATACCCATCCGCGCCGTGTGGCTTTTGGCCTCCCCCATAATTACTATTTCTCCAGTCAACAAGAGAAAGTGGATGTCAAGCCAGCTAAATTAGAGCGGCGCGCCAGTCCCCTATTCATCCATATTCAAGAATTGGCCAATAAGCAATATGCTGCTGTAACGACAATCTTGCCTGCGGATTTCCTCCCATCTGGCGAGAGAATAAAGGTAAACCATTCAGTAGTACCTCAGCGTGTTGATTTCAAAGTTATTCATGAATTTGTGGACGGCAAGGACGGATACGGTAAACCTCGATTTCCGAATTCTGTTCGCGTAGTAAATTCAAAACTATCAGCTAACGCTGGGGCGATCTAGTGAACGATAAAATCTATTTTAGCCTTGGCCCGGTGCAGGGGTTTGTAGCTCAGTCTCGGCGCACTCGTGATCTTTGGAGCGGATCTTTTCTCCTATCGTACCTGGCAGGATGCGCTATCGATGAAGTGATTTCGAAGGGTGGAGAAATCATCATTCCTGATGTCATCGATGATCCCCTGCTGACTTGGATTAGGAGTTTGAGAGAAGGAATTGTTCCCAAGGGAGAAGCTCCTATAATCGGTTCAATTCCTAATCGATTCGAAGCATTCGCTGAAAGTAATCCCAAGGAAATCGTCAAATCAGCAGCCAATGTGATACAACGCAAATGGGAAGATATCGCAAAAGCGGTATGGAATGAATTTGTGGCAGGCATGGCAGATGATGGTAAAGGAACCGAAGAGATATGGACTCGCCAGGTGAAGAATTTTTGGGAGATCTCATGGGTTGTAGGTCCAGATGTTTCAGCAATGAACTCCAGGAAGAACTGGAGGATAAGCAGTCATCTCGAGAATGAACCTGGCGATCACTGCACCATGATGGGTGATTGGCAGGAACTATCAGGTTTAATTAGGTCCAATCCCAAGGAAAGGATAAAGCAAAATGCATTTTGGCGTAGCTTATCTCAGCCGCGGCTTAAAATGGGGCGGTTGGATATTAGAGAGGGTGAACGGCTCTGTGCTTTGGCGTTAATCAAACGCCTATTCCCAAATGTCTCAAAGGAGGCTATCGGTTGGGAAGTGGGGACAAAGAACTGGCCATCTACACCTTATGTGGCAGCAATTCCCTGGTTAGAACAAGTAATTGATACAGCTAGCAAGGAGGCTAACTATTTTGCTCGCCTTGTGCTAGATGCTGCAAAGGATGCTGAAAGAAAAGGAATTTCCAGACAGATCGGATCCTTCAACAATCGCACTGAGTCTTTCTTGGATCTGGACGGAAATTTCTACTTTGAAAATGCATTGATCGACTGTAAGCGAACACCACTGGGTGGCACACCCACGTCTCTTAAAAAATGCGAAGATGAGCCAACGGATATAAAGGAGACTCGAAAGAATCTCAAAGTCCAGCTCGGTCGAGTGGCTGACAAGACAGGAAGTCGGCCCGTCTCCTTCTATGCAATGCTCCTCATGGATGGAGATAACATGGGCAAGCTGATGGTAGATTACGAAGGGGGATCCATAAGCAATGCCCTTTCAATATTTACTAAAGACGTTCGCAAAATTGTTCGTGGGCACAGCGGAGTTACCATCTATGCGGGCGGTGATGACGTTCTAGCCATGCTGCCGCTGACAAGAGCTATTGACTGCGCTTTGTCGCTTTCGCAGAAATATGAGGCATGCTTCGAGAACATTGTTCCAGAGGCTACAATTTCGGCCGGTCTGGTATTCTCGCATTATCACATCCCATTAAGCACAGTAATGAGAGAGGCTCATCACATTCTAGATGTGGTGGCTAAAGACCAGAATGGAAGGGGCAGTATAGCAGTGAGTGTACTGAAACCCAGCGGCAAGTACTGTCAGTGGACTGCTACCTGGGATCGATTAATGGATGATAAAGGCAAAATGCGCATCGATGAGCTCGTCTCAAAAGTTCAGGAGGGGCCTCAAAAACAGTTCTCTAAATCCTTCTTCTACGGCATGAGGGATGACCTGGCCGTATTGTCAGGCGATCAAATTTTGAAACCGGGTAGTTACGCAGAGATTGTCGGCGATCTCGACCCGCTTCCATTGCTGACTGCGGAATACATGAAGTCGAGGGAGAGAACGGTGAGTCGGCAAGAGGCGGAAGAACGAGTTGGAGCTTTGTTGGAGCTGAGCTACAGGGCTCGTAAATCACAAGGCCCCGAAAGAAATGCTCTCAGTCCTGATGCCGCTATGCTGATAAAATTTCTCTCTCAGACTAATGACGGAGGAATAGAATGACTTTCAAGTCGTATAAACTCACTCCGGTTGACACCTGGTTTTTCCGCGATGGTAGGCCCTACAATCAGGGTGAATCCAATCTGGCCGATATAAAGAGCCTATTTCCGCCTTTTGCCATGACTGCCGTAGGAGCCATTAGGGCTTCGCTAGCAAGAGAAGTTGGTTGGGATGGCAAAGTGGATTGGTCGTCTGACATCAAGAAAAAACTGGGAGATCGAAGAGATCTGGGTCCGCTGAAGTTTAAGGGGCCATATTTGGTTAGAGAAAAAAATGGCAAGTCGGAGACCCTCTTCCCAGCACCTTTGCATCTTCTGGGGAAACTTTCCGAAAATAAGAAACCCCATTGGGAGCAACTAAAACTCTTAAAACAAGGCGAAAAACTGGATTGCGATATTGGGGATAAAGTCCGGCTCCCTGCATTAGCAAATGCTAGCGGTTTGAAGTCGCTCTACGGCTCATATTTGACTTTAGATGAGATGGGAACAGTCCTAAGCGGAGGAGATCTGAGCAAAGTCTGTCCGGTTCAGGGAAGCGATCTGTGGGATTTTGACTTTCAGGTAGGCATCGAAAGGGATTTTGAGACTCACGCGACTATAGAAGGAGCTCTGTACTCAATCTCACGGGTTAGATTAGATGCCGGAGTAGCTCTAGTTGTCGAGGTTGACGGTCTTGGAACGGGGATGGATCTTCAATCGACATTGCCTTTCGGAGGCGAAGGAAGGTTGGCTCATGCAGATTGCCTCGATTGCACTATCGATATCCTTGAAGCTCCAGCGTTGAATCCATGTCAAGACAATAAAATCCGATTCACTGTTACCCATCTTACACCTGCCCGATTTGAAGGTCTTTGGCCGGTTCCAGGAAAAGAATTATCTGACCTTGCTGGTGCTAAGGTTGTATCTGCATGCCTGGAGAGACCTGTTTGGATCGGTGGATGGGATACGATTGGAAGAGAGCCCCTGCCTCTTGAGCCGTTCTTGCCTGGAGGCTCAACATGGTTCTGTGAGGCAGAGGGCAGTCTTGCAGAACGGATTGAGAAATGCAATGGTCAGCACATAGGAAAGTACAGCGAATTCGGCTTTGGGGAAATCGCGATCGGGCTTTGGAATGACGAATAATTGATGGTGATTAGATGAAGAGCATAATCCTTGGAATGTTAGCAGAAACGGCGGTTCATCCTGGCGCAGGACGGTCAACAGGTTTTGTCGATCTGCCCGTGGCGAGAGAATCGATTACTGAGTATCCGGTGATAGTAGGATCTAGCCTTAAGGGAGCCTTGAAGGACAGGGCTAGGGAAAAATTCCCTGGAAAAAAAGCGGAAAAGGGCGAAGAAAAGACTTTAAGTGAAGAAGTGGCAAAAGCGTTCGGTAAACAGGATGGTGCAGGAGATTTGATTGTCTCAGACGCAAGGCTGCTTCTGCTTCCGGTTCGTAGTCTAACCGGACAATACAAATGGGCAACTTGTCCGTATCTGCTGGAACGACTAGATCGTGATATTAATCGGTCCGGATTGGCAGGGAAGCTTAAGGCTCCTATCATGAATAAAAAACCTGAGATGGGGACGGTTC
>JAQVZT010000010.1 GCA_028708055.1 Methanothrix sp. | reverse complement strand
CATCCTCCAGATCCTCGAACCTATCCCCAAGATTCTCCATGATCACGAAATAGTGGTCGACGATTGCATCTATCATGGAATAGGCCAGATAATCCGCACCCTGTTTTCTTATCTTGCCCTTGGCGGTGCGAAGCCGATCTCTCAGGGGGTTGAATACATCGACCTCTTTTTCTTTAAAAGATATGATAAAATTCGGCCCCAGGATCACGCTCACCTGGTCTACATCCAGGTTGGTGTCCCCCAGATCGTCCTCCTCCTCTTCGTCCTGTTTTTTTTTCTCATTGTTGCCATCATTGTTGCCATCATCGTAGTAGAGCATCTTCAGCACGATGAATATGTAATCATCATAATCCTCGATCTTGGGACGCTGATCGGTCAGAATATCTTCCAGGACCAGGGGATGAATTCCATAGCACGATCCTAGCTTTTCCAGGACATCCATCTGATGGAGGCCGTCGATGTTTATCCAGGTTACTGTGGGCAGATTTTTAAATCTGAAACACTCCTCTACATCCTTGGCCTCTGCTTCGTGATAGTGAAGCTCATCATAATCAATTATGGTGATCTTGGGCCGCTCCGCAGGCTTTTCGCTTGTCATCGGCAGAGGATGGACGGCAAGCTCCAGGATATCCGTGTTGGTTACATCCTCTTTGATCTGCTCTTTTTTTGTGTTTTGGCCTAATTCGCTCATCTTCAATGGCCCAAAACACTTTGCCTTCTCTGCTAAGCCTTTGAATGTAGCCATTGTAACCTCTAAACCGGAGATGTCTCGTCTTTTGCCCTTTCTACCACCACGATTTCATGAAGGTCTTCGATGCCTTCGATTGGCCGTATTCGATCATTTATAAGATCATTGAGGTCATCGAGGCTTCTTGACCAGACCTTAAGGAAGAGATCGTATTCTCCCAGTATCCCATAGACTTCAGTAATCTCTTGCACTTCAGCTAATGCCTCGACCACCTGATCGTGTCTCTCATTATCCGTTTGCACAAGGATAATCGCGGTAACCAGATATCCCGTAGCTGCCGGGTTGGCCATAATGGTGAACCGATCTATGACACCATTGGTTTTCATGCGTTTGAGGCGAAACTGTATTGTTGCATCGGATATGCCGGATCTTCTAGACATATCCCTCAAGCTGATGCGAGCATCTTCCCGGAGACTGCCAAGAATTGTCCGGTCGACTTGGTCGATATCAAAGGTCCTGCCCATATTATTTCAGCATTCTCCTCATATATCCCTGCTATATTGGTAGATTACCAATGGTACATATAAATATGACCCTTTTACCGCTGATTCGAAACGATATTGATATTATTGGCTCCTTTGGAGTTTCGATAAGCCGCAGCCAGCTGATCGCCTATTACGATTGTCATATTCTGAGCTGAATTCTTATGTGGGCTGAATTTTCCAATCTGATTTTTCACAATAGCGATATTGTTCTCCGCTGTTGCAGGATCGTTAGCTATCGCAACTGCTTTCTGGCTGCCCAGTTTCAGTGAATCATTGGTCAATGTTGGCGAGAGCATCTTGACGCAGACCTCATTGCTCTGGCTCATCACAATGAAGTTATCTGATATATTTCCCCACGCTTGAGCTATATTGCATGCGGTTGTGCCGGAAGAGAAATTCAAAGACGTGGTTTTGCTGAAGTGCTTCTTCTCATGGGGACCGAGCGATACATTATCGGCTATTATGCCGAGCTGGTCGTCCACAATTCTTATGCCCTCTACTGTGCAATTGCAGGTATTTATAACTGCATACATGTAAGTGACATTCTGGCAGGGTCGGTAATATCCACATCCGCTCACATATTTATTTATTTTTAATATGTTGCATTTAACTTTTAAGAATGCTTGATAGGTATTAAGGAGAATCGCCTGCCTGCGTATCAGGTCCTCAAAACTGGCCAGAAATTCCACCTTTTGATCATCCTCAATATCCTGAAGGTTATGCAGAAAATCTTCAAATCCCAGGAGAAGATTTGCCTGCCTATCGAGCAGATCCCTCTGGCTATCCAGGAAATTCTTCCGTGATCGTGTGGGAAAGCTGCAGAATTTCTTCTTCAATTGCGATTGGAAATCATTGATATAAATCGACTGGAATCTCAACATATTTTCCAGATATTCGGTTATGTAGATTCGCTGCATCTCATTCAGATTCTGCCATGAGTTCTTCAATCTGATTTCAAATTTTGCCAGGAATTTTGCCCTATTTCTCAGCATGTTTTCATAGGAGCCAAGCGAACAGATGCATTCTTCAATGCATTTCTGATCAGCAAATTGGATTGTGCTGCTCATATCAATCTGACGGGATTGGTTTTCCAGCATGATTTTGCTGGAATTCAGCTCATCAATCTCGCCCAACAGCAGAGAATAAGACAGCTCCTCCGGCTGAATTTCGGATTCAGTACCGGATGTTGTATCAATCAAATTCGCAGTCGTTAAATTAATTTGATTCTGGCTGGCGAATTCCTGCGCGTAAGCCAGACTAATCAAGCTTGTTGAGATCAATAGGATGCTAATGTATATGCCGACCACAAGGCTGCGTTTCTGATTCATACTAATATTACTCCTATCACGAGGCAGATAATAACCTCAATAACCTTCTTGGATTTAAACTTTTCATCTTAAGATAAAATATTAAATAGTATTTGCAGATTCGTCCCGTTTATTGGCCGGTCATATAGGTGCCTCGCGAAATGGTATAAATATGGTTAATGATACGTATAATCATAAAATATATATCAGAATTATGATATAATTAGTTTGCAGATCGTCAATGGCAAAATATATTATATATCTATCTTCAATCTCATTAGACAGTTATTATTTTAAATTGCTTATTTTATTAGGCTGAGGACAGTATAATTATTATTATGCGCGAAGGTTGTCATTAGAAAAATATATATAGTTAGAAAAGAGCTTAACCATAAGTGAATAAATATATGGAGTATGTATTATGAATGGACTAACGGGGTATCGTACAGTCGCCTCATTTATTTGCATCTTGGTAATTGCCTGCACACTTACCGGGTCATGTTATGCAGCGACTTACGATTCGATGAAAAGCTATGAGGATCTGCTCAGAAGCCAGACCAAACTCATTGGAAGCTTTGAAAACCTGCTGAAAAACTCGACTTTGCAGTATGGCCAGAATAATTACCATTATCAATTTCTGGATAGCTTCGACGATCTGGCAATGAGGGAGCAACTGGGCCTCAATAGCTTTGAAGACCTGGTCAGCCGAAATTGGTCTGATCTAAGCGTTCAGGAAAAGATAAGCTTGACACAGAGCTTTGAAGACCTGATTCGCAGGGAAGCGACTGTGCTTTCAAGCAACGAAGACCTTCTTAAGAGAGGCTACTGCAGCTTAGATGCCTCCCAGAAACAGGAACTTCTCGATAGATTTGAAGCCAGATTGAAGTATGAAGTTCTTCTCTATACAAAATTTGAAGACTGGCTGCACTACCAGCAGACAATTGAAAATGATCCGACCCTCAAGCAGACCTGGATTGATTTCCTGGACAGCTTCGAGGACCTCATCAGGAGACAGGCCAGGCTTCTCGACAGCTTTGAGATGCTGCTGAAGATCAGATGCGACACCCGGTATCTCGAGATAACCAAGACCAATTCCAGCACCGATTATAGCTACACAGTGACTGCCGGCCTGGATACCGCAGCAACAGGCGTAAAGCTTGCAAATGTCAGCATTAACGACTCGGTCATGGGATTTGTCGCTAACGGCATTGAACTCAACAGCACCACCCCATCAGTCACAGTCACAAAAGGACCTTTGCCGACAACATGCGCAGATTGCGATAATTGCACCTGCAATGTATGCAATTTCGCGACTGCATGCGGTGATGTGGTAACGCCTACCGGCAACTTCACGGTGTGCGTGGTCAGCAACCAGGTATGCAGAGTAGTAAAAGATTATCCGAATGGTGGGAATCCAATTGTTTATCCTGGAGCTAAGATCGATGAAACAACGGTCCCAGCCGCTGGAAATAGCACCCAGGAGGTGCCGAGCGTAACACAAGCCAATACCTGCCCAACATGCCAGAAGCAGTAGCATTGACTTCATCCTTAGCTACGGACAGAGGAGGGCTGCCTGCGTCGTAGATCCGGCTTGCATTGAGCAGAATTTCAATGCAGTAGGTCGGATCTCAATGGGCTCTTCCCCTCAGTCCGAGGGTGCGAATACTCCGACGGGTATTGATATCTCGATCCATCTCTGGCCCGAAGTTTGGGCTGAGATGGATTCTTTCTTCCAGCGTCTTGGAGACATTATATCGCATTGGTGTCAATTTTAGCTTGTAGGATCGCGGAGATCGGAGCGTGAAGTCCCAATCCTTCCTGCTGATCTCGCTAACTCCACAGAGTTTGCGATAGTTGCCGATAGCAGAATGTCAATAGCCTTGATATCGTTATTCATGCTTTCGTATAGGGTTCAAAGTGCTGGTCGAGAGCTGATCAAATTAGGTCCCAATAACACCACTAATGTGTTCTGCTTGGGAGAGCATAGCAAAGAAATATCTGTCCGTTCGCGTGCATGAGTGCCCTTTTTGCGGATTCTAATGCAATCGGGACTATAATGCTCCAAGAAACATGATCATCGCAGGGATGGAACAGTCTGTTGTGCCCAGTAGAGCCCAAATCCCTACGTTATATATCAGTGATACAAGTTTTGGCGATAGGGCGAGAAGCCGCGTCCCTCAGGACGAGATAGTTCACGAGTGCTTTGATAGATAGTGATGGATAAAGTAGTGCAGATAATCAATCTTCTCGCCCGTCGAAAGAGCAACTAGTCTCTTAAGACGCACATCTGCACCAAAAGCGATCTTCAACTCTGGCTGAAGGCTATTACGGCTCAAAAAACGAAGAACCAGCAAGAAAGCCCTGTCCTTCAGATCGCGGAGGGATTTGCCACCGCGCGGGCAGGCTATCTTGTCTCCTAGCAATCTATGCCTTCACATCCACTATGTTTCTTTTCAGGCACAGGGTTCTCATGGAACTTTATAGTCTTCTCAGCTTCGAATGTTCCGTTGAACAGCTCATGAGCTTTTATGTCTTTATACAATATCTTGTGCAAGCGAGAGTCTGTCTCCCATGTGCCGTTGAAGGAGTTCTTTGTCTTTATGGCTACCAGGTGGGTACTGCTGGCATTTCTGAGCTGATTGCTCTTATTCAGATCAACTTCGTTGCTCGCTGGATCTGTTGAGGCAAAGAATGTCTTCTGGTCCTTCTCCATCTCACTCACAGAGAACGCTTCATTTATGCTGGCCCCAATTCCTCCGAAGAACTCTCTGGATTCCAGGTATTTTCCACCCGACAAGGGAGTTTCTCCTGAGTAGGTCAGCCTGGTATCCTCGTAGAGGTTCAGGGGTGTCGTGTTATTATCCATTGGTCTTTGTAGCCTGCTGGCGCTCTCGGAAAGGGCATTCTCTGAATCCAGCTCAATATCTCCATTTCCGGCAAGCGAATTCTGGTACTGCAGGGCGATATTCTTATCAACTATTGAGGTGCTTACGTCAACTATGCCTGTGCCTGCCACCTTCTGGCTCTCACAGTACTGGCCGTATTGCACAGGCTCAGGAAGCCCGTATGTCTCGTTTTTCCCGGACGGACACATTCTGATGCATATCTCGTTGCTTGAACCTATAGTGAAATCATCTGGATCAATAGCCCAGGCTGTATTGCATACTCTTGTGCCCGGCTGGTAATCCAAAATAATGGTTTTATTAACGGACTTTGTTTCATAGGGTCCCAGTGAGATGCCCTTGACTATGGCGCCCAGCCGGCTGTCTACGATGTCAATCTCCTTTGTGGAACAGTTGCAGGTGTTCTTGATCACATAGGTATAATTCACCACCTGTCCGGATCTATAACATTCCTGTTCTTCAATGTATTTATTAACTTTTATTTTATTGCATTCTACTTTTAGGAAATCATCGTAAATATCCAGCAGGATTGCCTGCTTTCGGATCAGGTCTTCAAAGCTGCCCAGGAATTGTATCATATTCTCTTCAGGAACATTTTGCAGCTGGTGCAGGAGATCCTCAAATCCCATCAGAAGATGAGCTTGTCTGTCCAGAAGATCCTGAAAACTGTCCAGGAACTTCTTTTTATCCTGGATGGAATACAGGCAGAATTTCTTCTTCAATTGATATTGGAAATCATGGATAAGAATGGCCTGACGCCTTAAAAGCTCCTCCAGATGCCTTGTTATTTCGACCCTCTCTTCCGGGCATAATTTGGGCCAGATTTCCTTTACTTTTAGCTCAAATTTGGCCAGACGGATGGCCCTTTCCCTCAATATGCGCTCATATGTGCTAAGCGGAATGGAGCTTTGTTCAATAGATTGCGAATCTTCAAGAGAAATCGTATCGTTTAAATCGATCTGATGGGATTGGTTTAAAAGCAAAATCTCGCTGGAATTCAATTCATGAAGGTCCTCCATTAGTGAGGCATTGTGCAGAATATCCATCTGGCCAGCAGATGGATGAGGAAATGGATTCTCTGATAGGGAATCGGATAAAGAGGCCGTCGATGAATCTATAAAGCCTGGGCCGGAGCAATCAGACACTTCGCCCAAAAAGATAATTACGAGTGAAATTAATAAAGAGCAGGCTGCAATCCCAACTCGATGGCAATATATCTGATTCATATCACGAATACTCCTATCACGAGGCAGATAATAACTTTAGTAATTTTCTTATATTTAAATCTTTCATCATAAGACAAAATATATAATAGTATGTGGGATGATCCAGGAATTTCGTCCGGGAACTCGTTCTCAACTGCATTTCCGCGAAATGTTTTATAAAAATAACAACAAGGGCTATCTAATAATTAATATTTTATCTTTGTTTTAAATCTGAACTGCTCCGATTATTCATAATCGCGATGATTGCCTTTGGACCCATTGCTCTAAAGCAGATAAACGATCAAAGCTACTTGATTGATTTAATACTATGGAATTTCTCATAAAATATTATCTGGAGTAGATTTTTATCCGCAAAAAACTATATATATCATGAATAGATAACCTTTTCATGAGGGAATTATAATATGAAGGGAGTATTTGGGAGCATCGAATCTGCATTAAGGTCCGGAAATGGATCAATTGAGACCAGTACACGAATCTATAGACATATGGTCAGTTCAGTACTCTTATTAATTAATGTTGTGAATATATTTAAAAATAGATTCAAATATATTCGAATAATACCTATTTTGCTGATACTGGCATTATCTCTCCCCACAGCTATGGCAGCTTTAACCTTAAATGCCGTCACTTCTGCCGAAGTTGACATTTGCAGTCCGGCAAAGTTCATAGTCTATGCCAATAACACCGGCCCCGCGGCCAGCAATCTAGCAATAAACGTTACCATGCCAACCGGTTTCAGCTATGATCCGGGAAGCGTTCATATCACATTTCCAGTCTCCAACCACTCAGCACAGGAGCCAGTAATACTCCAGCAATATCTCAACTGGACAAATTCAAGCTGGGTCCTGGGAGACAACCAGAACTTAAAGATAGAATTCAACCTCACAGCCGGCTGCGGATCGCCTTCCGGAAAGCGGCTGGCTGTCAATGCAGCATATAGCGGCGGCATTGCTACGCCGTTCTCCTCTCTGGCCATTGTCGTCAATCAGGGATTGCTCAAGGTCACCAAGGAGCCCAATGTCATAGAGGCCAGCAAGTATGATACGGTCAAATGGACGGTGAAGATAGAGAACATCGGGTCCGGACCGGCATTTAATGTGCTGGTGAATGATACTAATGAGAATGGTCTCGAGCTATTGAGCATCGACTCTCCGGGTGGCCAGATGAACTGGTCTTACGATCGAATCGATCCCGGCCAAATAAAGACTGTGAACACAACCTTCCGGGTTATGGCCTGCAAGAATCTTGTCAATACGGTAAACGTAAGCTGGGGCTGCGCCGGAAATAGTTGCCAGAAGACCTATGCCAAAGGAAGCATAAAATTCATTTACCTGGTTGCCGATGTGCAATTTACATTTTCCCCATCGCCCTTCATCGTTCCCTACTGCAATAACACCACCATAACCGTTACAGTCAATAACACCGGACAAAACAACGCAACCAATTACCAGATGAACTTTGCCGATTTCAGTGCTCCATACAGCATCACCAATGTCTCCGGTGCACAATATTTTGAAAGCAACCACACCTTCACCCTGGGCACAATCAATTCAACACGAACAATAGCCACTCCTCTCGGCGGATCGAAGACGTTCACATTTAACTTCGGAATGCCCTATGGAAGATGCAATGCATCAGGTGGCAGCGGAGTATTCAACATCTACAGCAGCTATTACGGAGATTGCGGTTCGCGATGGTATCCGCCCGCCACCCAGATGGCATATTCCATGGATCCCGCCACCATCCCCAGCATCTCAGCGAGCAAGAGCGGCGACTCTATTCTCTATCTGGGCGAAACGGGAACATATGCTCTGCAAGTCAGCTATTCGAGCGGCAACTGCGCCTCACACTCCCTGCCCAACAGCACCATTGTCGATCACTATCCTGCTAACTTTGAGGTGATTGATGCCGCAGGCGGGACGGTCTTTACCGGCAATCAAACTATCGTCTGGAGGGATGAGCCCATCAATGATACCACTCCCTGGTCAAAGATAGTGCAGCTGAAGGCCAGCAAGGATTATGCAAAATGCAGCTGCGGTGATGTCTACAATAATGATTTCAACGTCACTGCTGGTGAAGACTGCTGCGGATGTCCATTATTTGCCGAGACATCATTTCCGATTATGGTCAAATGCTTCAATGATACCATACTGAGCTCGTCAAATAAGAGCGCCACTCCAACCCTGCAAGAAAACTGCCGCCTTATCAGCTATAACAACACCTATGTCTTCAATAAAACAATAGGCATCAACTGGAGCAACATAAGCTTTACTGAGACGGGACCCAACGGCCAGACCTTCCCGGATGGTAGCAACAGCGGAAGTGCCATATTTACCGTTAACCATGCCTGTGTAAACGTTTCCGCCATAACTCTGAATATAGCCAAGAATCTCGATTTTCTCAATGGCTCTTGCGGACCGCTTGAAAACGGAACCATTCTGCAGATCAACTACACACTGCGTCAGCCGCAGACTGGTTCATTTATAGATTGGTCCAAGTTATGTGTGGATGGATACACCCCCGATTGCCCTAATGTCGGCTGCTTCCAGGATGCAGTGAGCGTTACTGTAAATCAGGCTGACTACGGCCTGAGCATGCAGCTTCCGTGTTATGTCTCAGCATGCAAGATGTTTCCCTTCACCATAAATCTGACGAAAAACAGCCCGGACGATGACCCCAACTGGATTGCCCATGATATGAACCTGACCTATTGCGATATAAATTACCGGTACATTGGGCCCAGCAAGATCGCAGGCATCGTCAACCAGTCCGGGCCGGTCTCGGACTTTGAGCCGACGCGTGTTGGCAGTAATTTGACCTGGGAATTGGGACAGAATGTAAGCCGTGGAGGGAACATCACCTTCATGGTTCAGAGGATCTGCGGGACGAACCCATGTACCGGCACCTGGCTCAACTATAAAGACAACTGCGGATCTCTTGTGTCACGTTTTACCAAATGTTCTCCCGGCCTGGAGAGATTTTCTAATATCACCTTCAGAAAGACTCCGGAGGTCGTCTATGCCCTGGACAGAAATGCCAGCTGGAAGATCTATATGACCAACGTAGGCTCGGGCATTGCCTACAATGTGACTGCAGTAGACTATATGCAATCGGATCTCAATTACAGCAGCTCAAGAATCAGAAGGTGTCCCACCTGCCCCCTGGTGGCAGAGCCGGAGAATACTACTGTGATCGGCCATGATCCCTGCGGTCCGGATAAGGTCATCTGGAACATAGGTGAGATGGACCAGCAACAACAGGTGATGATTGAGGTTAACGCTACTCTCTGCGGCTGCAATAACAGGAACAACATAGCTTATTTCAATCTGAGTTGCGGCGGATCTGAGTGCCAGAACGTCAGCGCCTCATCAAAAGTGGAGCTTGTAGATGCCGAGCTTCTTGTGGCCAAGCACGAAGCAGGAAGGGTGGATGACTGCAAAGCCAACGATCCGTTCCTGATAGAGGTCACCAATACCGCTTCTACCATCTACAATCTGTCCATCAAAGAGACGCTGCCCCCTGGCCTCAAGCTTAACGACACGCCGACAATATCTGGTGCTGTCAACACCTCATTTGACAACAGCAATCCATCAGTCCTGATCTGGTATTTCAATCAGACCTATGGGATCGTTCCAGGAACAATGATCTACATAAGATTCAATGCCTCAGTCACGGGACCCTGCAGCTTCAGTGGAGGGGATTCAACCGTATTATTGAATTATATCGAACCCTGCGGGAGATTCGGGCCGGAGGTGGAAAGCAAAATTCCCGTAATAAAATTCAGCCCTGCGATCACCATCACCAAGACGCCGTCCACAACTTATGCAAATGTAGGGGATACCGTCCGCTGGAATATAACTCTGATGAGCGAAGGAGATTATGCAGCCAAAAATGTGACTTTGCAGGATATTCTGCCCGCAAACACCATCTGGGATTCATCCTATCCAGCTTATGACAGCGGCAGCGGTTCATCGGCAGATCCATTTGTCTGGAATCTGCCTGATATGAAAATCGGACAAACCAGGAGTATTCTTGTTAATGCTACCGTGATAAGCTGCACCGATCCAACAAATAATATCGCCAGGGTAAACTGGAGCTGCTGTCCCATCGCCCCGGCAGTTGCCACCGCTGATCTGATTACCAGGCCCAGCGGTTCTGCCAGCCCGGACATAGGGCAGCTGATGATGCTGGATACCTGTGGAGGGGATATCACTCTTACCATCGCCAATAGCGGTGCTACGGCCCATGTCTATAATATTTCTGATGAGCTGCCGGTTGGATTCATTTACAAGACGAATTCGGCTCTCATCACCAGCAACAATGCCAGCCATAATTCCTCAATTACCATCTATGAGCCCAATGATTTCACAGCTATAAACGGCACACTTGTCTGGAACGCTAGCAACATTGACAGAGTCTACCCCAACGAGATTATTACTATAAAATTCAAGGTCCAAAACTGCACAGAGTGCTGCAAGTCATCCAGAGAGAGCGCCAATGTCCTGCAATTTTATTATTTTGATTCCTGCGGAAATCTCCTTTCAACCGACCCTGATGTCCATTCTGTCAGTCCTAAAAAAGGCGACCTTGTCGTACGAAAGGAGCCGGCAGTGCAGTTTCAGGGACCAGTCAGCTGGACAATTTACATAGACAATAACGGCAATGAGACGGCAAAGAACGTGAGCGTGATAGATGTACTGGGAGACGGATTCTATGACGTGTCTTCCAGCAACGGTACAATAATCAATAACAGTCCGTTTGCCAACTGGACCACCATAGAATGGACCGGACAGGAGGTGCCAATGGGTGTTGGAAAATGGTCGGTGGTATTAAATGCCAGCACCAATGAGACCTGCGGACTGACTCATATCAATAACGTCACCGTCCGCGGCACATGCGACACAGGATGCATATACAGCAATGACAGTGCCATAGCTCGGGCCTTATCACAAGCAGTATTCCGGCTTGACAGCCTGGAGAGCCTTCTCAGAGGGCAGACTACTACTATATCCAGTTTCGAGAGCCTGCTTAAAAACTCCTCCCTGGATGGCAACGCGAGCCAGAAATTCCTTGCCAGCTTTGATGATCTATCCAGAAGGCAGCAGCTTGGATTGAATGATTTTGAGGGCATCGTCTGGTGTAACTGGAACGATCTGGAGGAAGCGGAGAAGATAAAATTCACAGCCAGCTTCGAGGACCTCTTGAGGAGAGAAGCGGCGATCATTTCCAGCAATGATGTTCTTCTCATCAGGGGCTATTGCAAACTCAATAGCTCAGAGAAAGCAGTCCTATTGAGCAGTTATGAAGATCGTATTCACAGTGAGCAGTATCTTCTTAACAGCTTTAATAAATGGCTGGACAGCCAGAGTGCTCTCAACGAGACCGAACAGCAGACATGGTATCAATTCCTGGCGAGCTATGAGGATCTGATCAGACGCCAGGCAAGGCTCATCAGCAGCTTCCAGGAGCTTCTCTATTCAAGCTGCCAGGGAACTTTCATGGAAGTATATAAGAGCACCAATAAAACAGATTTCAATGCCAATGCAAATGATCCCATAAATTACACCATCACCGTGAATAACACAGGGACCAAGACAATTGAGAACATAACTATCAACGACTCTATACTGGGTGTGATACAGGGGTCTCCTGGGATCACATTGGTCGCAGGGGCGAATAAGACCTACTATAAGGTGGTCAGCCATAATTGCAGCTACTGCAGCTCTTGCATCTGCCGCATCTGCAACTTTGCCCAGTCCTGCGGTGATGTGGTGATGGATGCAACCAACCGAACCCATCTTTGTGTTGCAAGCAATGAGGTCTGCTTGAATATCTCTCAGCCAAGCAAGAATCTGGTCTATCCTGGGTGACCAGACGGGCAATCGACCATTTGTATGGCCGGACGCCATCCGGTCATGCTTTTTCTTCTTGCGGCAAATATAGTTCAATGCATTTCGACTCGTTGCCCAGGGAGTCCTCATCGAACAGGATAGATATACGATGGGCTATGCCTAACGAATTGGCGTTTATGCCTGCAAATCCGCTTGCGGTTTTATGTTTGCGTGATCGTCCAGAGCGACGCCTGAAATTGGCAGTGCATCTGTCGGAAGCATTCCCGTTAGCAGGGATTAAGACCGCTTCGGAGACCAAATCTCTCAGGCGCAGCGGGATTAAACATCTTACCGAAACCGAAAGCATGAGTCTGCGCCAGTTGTCAATGCGGCAGTTAGACGGATGGATTTTATTTCAGAATGAGTGGCGCCAAGCGGGCTGACCTCTGCCACAATGCAGTCCAAGTAAATAGTCAGCCACCCCAAATGCTACACGGCTTTTTGCGTGGCCGCAAGCTGCGCCCTTCAGGTTGCGGTCGTTGATGGCTCAGGGCAGACTGTCATCACCAGTGTCAATGCATGAGGCACAGGGCGGCATGGCTACGCCGCCATTTTCACCCATTCCGCAGGTGTAGCAAGGCACCCAGTCGTCGCTATAGATCTGCCCGCTGCAGTTCAGGCCGAAGCATGTTGGCGGCTGCCAGTCTGATGATGAGGACGTAACCACTGCCCTGCCCTCGCCTAAATTGATTCTCGCCTCAACATCCGCCGCAGCTCCATCCGGTCCGTCAACGGAGAATGCCTCGATGTGAGCGGTATTGATATATGTGCCATCTGACTCCGCTCGGGCACTGTAAATGATGCTCCTGTTCTCTCCGGGTGCTAGATCAAGGATGGTCCAGGTTATCAGGCCGGACCTATTCTCAGACGGCTCCAGAGACGAGTTTAAAAGCGTCATTGATAGGGGTAGCCGGTCCATCCAGAAGGCCACCATGGTGTATTTCTCCCGGTTCTTGAGATTCAGCGTGTACCAGACCACCTTCGGGTCGAGAGAATCGATCCTGGCGGTCTTGGAAGCGGAGATCTGGGGCGGGCAGCAGGTCAGCCAATTTAAATTGGATACTGAAAAGTTCCTGGCGAGCGTCCACATCTCATCGTACTTTCCTGCCGCTTCCACCCGGTTGACCAGATTGGACGGCTCTTGTGTGATGTTCAACTGCAAGTCGATGATCACCTTGCTACCGATGCCCATGGCTGGGAGCGACCAGTTGGCGTAACTTGCCTTCAGTTCAGCCGGCCTCAGAGAAGATGTGATATACTCGGTTCCCGCCGGGAAGACATCCTTGATATAGACCGGCGCCAGGGCGCTGTTGCCATTGTTTTCGATGATGATACGATAATCGGCAATGGTGGAATTGATAAGGTCAACTTTGGCCATCTTACTCAAGGATATATGAGGTCGATCATACTTGGCCACTCCTCCCAGTATGGTCTTCCTCTTGATATCATAGTCTCCTATATAGGTCTCCTGCCGATCAATCGTGCCGTTACCTTTCTCGTCCCTGTAAGCCGTTCGGAAATCGGCCTGGCCGGTTACGCTGGCTTCAGTTGCCATCTCGTTGAGTCCTAGGGCGGCTCTATGCAAGCTGAGGTTTGATGCGCTGGAGAACCGCTCGCTGATCAGGCTATTCGGAGTCTTCGACCACATGCCTTCACTCCACTTTAGATCACTGGATGTGGAAAAGGTGGGCGTGTAATTGTAGCTGGTCGGCAGATGGGTGAGATTGATGTCTTTGGAGATATAATTAGCCACAGTGCTGATTTTCTCATCACTCTGGTAGCTGCCTGTACCTGACTCGTAAGATGACTGGGCTTTGCCAAGATCCTTCTTAGCAGAGACGTAGCCTGTGCCGTTTACTGATTTTTCATACTCTGCATTCCTGCCGTATTCATCGAACTTCTGGTTGATCTTGAAGCTGCCCACATAATCTTCCTGGGACTGGAAGACATCGGTGGCGTTCCATGTTTTATCTTCTTCAACCGCGTTCTTGTTAAGGCCGATATGGCCAACGCCCTCAAAGTCTGCTTCAGTCTTCATACTGCTGCCGTTCTCGTCCAAATGAAGAGAGCTATTCCTGCTGATGCGGCTTGCGTGAGTGTACTGCTCGTTTGTGGAGCCACCCGTGGCATAGTTCTTGGATTGGGCCATCTCCGACCATTTGCTCTGGAAATCAACATCACGATTGTTGGGCAGCGAGAAACTGGTTGGCTTGTGGGTTGCCGTCAGTCCTTTAGTCACCGAAATGGAACTATTGGAGTTTTGGTAACGGATCACTTCCTCACTGGCGTAGTCGCCACTGCCGTGCTCCTTCAGAGCGACGTAGGTCTGGGGCGGGCCGATGCTGACGTCCGCATATGCAGTGCAGTCTTCAACATAATTGCCATCAATCTTTTGATACATTGTAGCTTTATTTTTTAATATCACCGGATTGGTGTGAATATCATTGCGTACATTTACAAATCCGGTTCCTCTGACTCCCTGATCCATCTCAAAAGAGGTATTGCCGATATCCTGGGCTACCTGCACTATGATAATGATAGTGCCACTGGATTTGGTTATTATCCATTTGTTGTTTTTGCCGTCATCAATTGGAGAAGGAGTTGCAGATATGAAGGTCACACCCTGGGGGTAGTCGTCCACAATCTCGTCTCCATTCTCAGCAAAATCCCAAGTGATATTGTATGTTACATAATCCCCTGGCCGGACCACCTTTGGCGAGGCGGTCTTCTTCAGGCCGCAGCCTTCGAGAATCCTCACATACTCTGTCGCCTTTCTGGTTATCACATTTTCATCCGGATCGAGCGCCGTAGCGATAACCACATTCATCAGCTTTGGCCCATCACCCTCTTTGACTGTATAGTTGCCATAGTAGGTGCGTGACTCGCCCGGATTCAGTGGGTCTAGATCATTGAGCACAATAATACCCATTTTATCATCGTTGAGGGTGAAATAGTTCAGCACAGCTGTACCGGTATTCTGCACCATAAAGGCATATTTAACTGTCTCGCCAACCTGGGCGACCTCACGGTCTGCTGTTTTTGTTAGCAGGAAATCTGCCTCCGGCCCACTGCTCTTGCAGCTCCATCTCAAATCAGTGCATGCTCTGTTGCTCACAACCGTTTCATCAATTTCGCCCGTCTTTCCGTAGGCAGTAGCACAGTTAGTGAGATATTCCGGCGCAGCCAATCCAGGAGTCTTCCTGTATTCTACGCTGATCATGTTGCCATAAAAGTCGAATATCATGATCAGAGTGTCTCCTGTGGCATAGTAACGCACTGTATAGGTCTTATAGCCCCTATACGGTTTATTGTACTCGATTTTCAGCGTCTCCTTTGTTGGCAGGAAGGTATAAAAGTCCGAAATGACTTCGCCGTTCAATCCGTATTCGGTGACAAGAAGGTCGTATTTGTTCGGCCTGGAATACTCTGAATGAATCAGGGACCCGGTAGCATTTAGAAGCTCATTTAGCCGTTCCCCTCCAGAAATATTTGTGTAGTTTTTGCTTGTAAAATTCATTGCCGCTATGCTCTTTATGCCGGATTCAAGTGTAGAGTTGGCTTTATCAAATGCATCCCGGTGTCCCTTAATGCTCTTCAGTTTGGCTTCCAGTTTGGTCTTATTCCTGGAAAGAGCATCGATACGCTGGACGATTTCCGACGGGTTGGAAAGCCCATTTTCAACTGCCATGACTTTCAGCTTTGTCTCATTGGATGCCACTATTGGAGCGAATGAGGCTGGCGAAAATTCGGCAGTGCAGGCATATGAACTCAATTTAACCTTATAAGAAATGGTCCAGGAATCACCTGGCTGAAGAGATCCCAGCGGTTCAAGATCAAAGACAATATTGCCGCCTTCAAAGGTGTGCTGGATCTGGGTATTTCCTGAAAATGCATAAGGAACAAACTCCAGCATGGGGCTCAACTCATCAACGATCTTGATGCCATGAATCTCTTCATTTCCATTATTTTTCACCGTGATGACAAATGTGGCCTGTGTGTCAGGTCTTATGATTTCATCCGGAGTTGTCTTTGTGATCTCGAGAGCGGATTTGTTTCCCCCTGATGGGTTGTACTTGTTTCCGAAATCCAGTTTGTTCGATGCAACCTCTGTCTGGTCATAGGTAGTTGCCATGATCTGGCCATTTTCGGAGACAATGATATTGTAAATATTTTTTGTTGGATAGGTCTGGGTCCAGTCTGATGAGTATGAAGGCACCTCTGCCAGGGTGTAAGTGCCGGGCAGTATGCCAGTAAATTTATAGGATCCAAGTGTTGCAGCCTCGGAGGAGGTAGTAGTGCTATTGACAACAGTGCCGTCCTGCATCAGGTTTATAGTCCAGCCGCTCAGCAGTTCGTTGCCCTCTTTGGACCCATCTCCATCGCTGTCGTTGAACTTTACACCGGATAGCGAAACCTCTGCGCTGATCACCTGATTGCCGAAGTCCACTTCTGTCGGTCCTACAGCTGTCTGGCCGGAGTCGGATCTCTTTACCACGATCTCGCCGGAACTTGATATATCCGCGGTGTAGGTATTTCCAGGCGGGGCGGTTTGAATCCATCCCAGCCTCTGTTCCTCTTCAATTGTGTAGTTTCCGGGAATTATTTCGGAAAATTCATAGACGCCATCCTGGCCGGTTATTGCTGTGGCGATAATTGCGCCGCCGTTTTTCAGATCAACCGTCCAGCCAACGAGTCCCGGCTCGCCAGGGTCCATGGCACCATTGCCATTGTTATCCTGAAACTTCATGCCGCTAAAGCCGGCAGTATGCACGTTGCCGAAATCAAGATCATTGGGACCGGGCACTCCTGAAGTCAATTTCACAGTATGAACTCCGGGAGATGCAGGATAGGTCTGCAACCAACCTGGTTGGCCGACCTCATTTACCGTGAATGTCCCTGGAGCGATTCCAGTGAACTCATAAGCTCCGTCCAAGCCGGTTGTTGTTGTAGCGAAGACTATTCCGCCGTTTTTCAGGTTAACCGTCCAGCCCTCCAGTCCTGGCTCTCCTGCATCCCTGAGGCCGTTTCCGTTCCTGTCATCGAATTTTGTGCCCCTGATGCTTGTGAGATTCACGTTGCCAAAATCGATGTCTGTAGGTCCGGATTCGCCGGAATTCAGGGTTACGGTTTGCGTGCCTGGCGCGACAGGATAAGTTTGCTTCCACCCAGCCTTTGCAGCCTCAGCGACAGTGTAACTTCCGGGAGTGATATTGTTGAAGGAATAAGCTCCATCCGGTCCAGTTGTTGTGTTGGCGATAATTGTGCTTCCACTCATCAGATTTATCGTCCAGCCAACGAGACCTGGCTCACCTGCATCCCGGATGCCATTGCCGTTCAGATCTTCAAACTTCACCCCCGAGAATCCGGTCAGCTTCCAGTTCCCGAAGTCGATGTCAGTCGGTCCGGCGATACCCGATACGAGAGTCACGGTTTGGGTTCCGGGCGCAGCAGGGTAGGACTGCGTCCAGCCGCTCTGGACAATCTCTTGGACGGTGTAGCTTCCAGGAGCGATATTGGCAAATGAGTATGCTCCGCCCGGACCGGTTGTGGTGGTAGCGACAATTGTGCTTCCGCTCATCAGGTTAACCGTCCAGCCTTCAAGTCCCGGCTCTCCTGGGTCCCTGATCCCATCGCCGTTCTTGTCATCGAATACGGTTCCCGAGAAACCGGTTGGTCTCCAGTTGCCGAAATCGATATTGTTGGGTCCGGCCTCACCTGAAACCAGGGTTACTGTCTGCGTGCCTGGCACGGCTGGGTAAGACTGATTCCATCCTGGCTGCACAACCTCTTCTACGGCGTAGCTTCCGGGTGTGATGATTCCTGGAGTGATATTGGTGAAGGAATAAGCTCCATCCGGTCCGGTTGTTGTGTTAGCGATAACTTCATTGCCGCTCATCAGGTTAATAGTCCAGCCTTCGAGACCCGGCTCACCTGCATCCCGGATGCCATTGCCGTTCAGATCTTCAAACTTCACTCCTGAGAATCCCGTCGTCCTCCAGTTCCCGAAGTCAACGTCAGTGGGTCCGGCAACTCCCGATACTAGAGTCACGGATTGGGTTCCGGGCGCAGCAGGGAATGACTGTGTCCAGCCGCTCTGTACGATCTCTTGGACGGTGTAGCTTCCAGGAGCGATATTGGTGAATGAGTATGCTCCGCCCGGACCGGTTGTAGTGGTAGCGACAATTGTGCTTCCGCTCATCAGGT
>JAQVZT010000243.1 GCA_028708055.1 Methanothrix sp. | reverse complement strand
AGGCTATTGAGATTGCGGAACCGCCCTTAGCGTCGGCATCCGTCTTGGTGAGAATGGAGCCGTCAATTGGGACCGACTCATTGAAGAGGCGCGCCCGCTCCACGGCGTCGTTTCCGGCGATTGCTTCGTCCACAAAGATGAGCAGATCCGGCTTGGTCACGCGCACGATCTTCTTCATCTGATCCATGAGATTGATATTGGTATGCAGCCTTCCTGCGGTATCGGCCAGCACTATATCCTTGTTGTGCGCTTTGGCATACTCCACGGCATCAAAGATCACTGCCGCCGGGTCTCCGCCGGTCTTGTGCTTGACAACCTTCAAGCCCAGGCTATTTCCGTGAACCTCAAGCTGCTCAATGGCTCCCGCCCGGAAGGTGTCTCCCGCCGCCAGAACCACGGAGTAGTTCTGGTTCATAAGATACCTGGCAACCTTGGCGATGCTGGTCGTCTTTCCGGTGCCGTTCACCCCGACGAAGAGGATCTTGACCGGCTTTACTCTGCTCTTGATGTACTCGTCAAAATCCAGATGGTTCTTGGAGAGAAGTGTTATGAGCGCATTTCTCAGCGACTGCTCGGCAAGAGCACCCGTGTCTGCACCGATCTTCTTCTTCTTTCCTACGAGGTCGCTCTTGACCTCTCTCACGATCTCTTCGGCTACCGGCAGGGCTACGTCGCTCTCCATGAGTGCCATCTCCAGCGCCCACATGGGCTCTTCCAGATCCTTCTCCTCAAGGATTACTTCCTGCTCGAAGATCAGGCTCTTGGCCTTCTCCAGGAAGGAAAAACGGCTCTTTGGCTTGCTATCCCCTGCGACCTTTTCCGCCTGAGAGAGAGCTGCTTTTGCAGCCGGCTTTCCGGCGAAAACGGAACTGGACGCAGAGGACTTCTCCGACGCCGCTTGCGAGGAACTCTGGCCTGGCTCAGGAAGCGCTCTGGCCTGGCTCTCGATCTCATTATCGCCTTCGCCCGTCTTGCCATTATCCTTCCTTACGGCCAGCTTCTCGGCCAGGGAGACCTTTTCGGCAATTTTAGAGGACAAAGCCTCTTTGAAGCCGGAGAGCTTTTCCTTGAAGCGATTAAACAATCCCTTCGCTCTCCGTGCCGTGCTGATGCTGATGGGCGCTCTCTTCAAACTGCTGCATTATCCCCTGGATCTTCTGCATCTCTTTATCGATCTTGGCAAGAACCTCGCTCAGCTTCCTGGACCCTTCCAGAACCTCTGTTCTCCTTGCCTTCAGAATTTCCTTGGCCTCGGCAGCAGTCTTTTCAATGCTAACGCCTGCGCCCACATTCAAGACTACCTTCTCCTTAGAGGCGAGACTTCCATAGACGAAAGATCCCGATCCGATGGGAACAAGAATCTCCTGCCCTTCTTTTGCCGTGTCCAGGGCTTCTACTGCATTCAGTGCCCTCTCCAGGCCCGCGGCGGTCATCTGCGTCAGGTTGAGCTGCTGCATAATACCGTCTGCCTGAGCCTGGTACTGCTCATATGCGGCCAGGAGTCTTCTGACTTCCTCCTCGCCTCCAGGAGCGCTACTCAACAGCCGACACCTCGTCTATCTTGATGAGGCCTCTCTTCAGGCCGTGTTCGCTTCCCATGAGGGAGTAGACTTTGTTTACGGCATTCTTCTCGCTCTCGCTCTCTACAGCCTTGCTGAAGGGCAGCCAGGTCTTGCCGACAAGTCCTCCCTTGTATCTTCCTTTGATCTCGAATTTGCTCACTATTCCACCCCTACTCAATAGAACAATTACTGGAATGTTACAGAATCATCAAACCAGGAAGCCCAATGCGTCCTCGATGCGCCCCAGCTCCGGGCCGGAGGTTCCAAACCCTGCGAAGTAGCCGTGGCTGTTGGCCAGCACTCCTGATCCTACCAGCGGAGAGCCGAGGTTCACTGTGCCCACATCCACAGGCAGCCCAAAGAGCTTCTCCAGGACGGCGATCTCTTCCTCTGAGGCGCGCGGATGAACAAGAATTCCCTTGTTAGTAGCGACAGCCGCCATCCCCACGGTCTTGAGCCCGCCGATGGTGCCCTTTTCCACCTTCACTCCCAGGGTCTGCTCTATAGTCTCGCAGGCCCTGCCGGACAGCTCCGGATGAACCAGGGCAGCACTATCGTTGACCAGCATCACATTGCCCGCAGCATTGATCCTGGCAGGCAGCTTTGCCACCCGGCCATGTTCGCGAAGAATCTCCAGCTCCTCGCTGCCGGCATGATGTGTCACCACGAATCCGTTGCTATTGGCTGCCACCAGGGACCCCAGGATCGAGCCGATCCCAGAAAGCACCTGCACAGCCGGCACCTTCAATCCGGATTCGAGAACCTGCCTATCGTCGTCGTTTACCTCTATTGGCACGAGCAGTACTTTGTCCGTGCATCTGGCAAACACTCCGATGAGGCTGCTTCCTGCTATCTTTATTCGCTTATCTGTCACCGGCAAACTCCGCCTCAACTCCGCCGTCTTCGAACTTGACAGCGCGCACCCTGACGCGCCGGGGAGGCTTCATATCGCCTCTGGCCCAGATTACCTCGCTCAGACCGGGATCGATCTTGATATCGTTCTTTGCCACTTTCATATGCCGGGCAAGGTAGATCTTAACCTCGGTAATGGCCCGGTTGGACCTTCGATAAATTGGAGCGCTCTTGACTATACCCAGGGGTATAGTGTAAACTCTTTCTGTGTCCGCCATGTCTATCTCTCTAAGCTGCTTCTTCTCCAATGTCGTCTCTTGGGATGAGTAACTACCTGCCTCATGGTCTTTACGATAACCCAGGAGGGCACCCTACGATTCTGATTGAACGCCTTGGCAAGCCTGATCTTCTTGCCCTTCATTTTCTTGGACATATTTCTTCCTCCGAATGACTCTGGTGTGCGTATGATTGGAGGGGAATATCTCATCGACCTTCGCCTGGCCGCATCTCTCTTTTAGCGCATGTCTCAGGCCCACCTCGAAATCTGAGGCAGGATACCTCTCGGATCGCTCCTCCTCGAAGTCCAAATAGCGCGAGACCATGGCCCGGATGGCCTTTTGACCCAGGCCAGCCAGAGGTCTTAAGTATTGCACATGCAACCGGTCTTCCAGGCTTCGGATGGCGCTGAACCCCATCTTGGGTGCGCGATCATCCCGCCTCGTCCCGTCCGCCACAAATTCGCACTCTTTTGCTATTGTCTCTACTGCAATAGGATGAACATAATTGAGAGCATCATTGGGATAGCCCGTAGCGAGCAGTATCTCCAGGGCCTGCTCCAGGACGCTATCTTCAAAGACCACCCTCCTATGGGGATGGTCAAGCTCTTTAGCTGCATCAGCCGCTCTCATCCAGGTTCCATCATGGCCGAAGCTGAAGGTGACAAGCTCTATCTCATCAAAGAACGGTTCGAGAAGAAGAGCCGCCAGGCTGCTATCTTTTCCGCCGGAAAACAAGACTGCAACCTTCATGAACTGCCTGCAGCTTTCTGCCGCTTTATCTCCTGGTTATGGTGATGTCTCGCTTCGTGGGCAGTGCCTGCTTGAGGATCGCCTTGAGCTGCTCGTCGGTGATCGCGCCCCTCAGCCTGCCGCTTTGAGCAAGCATGATGAGCTGACCTTCAATCTGAGCGACGAACTCAGGCTTGGTCATGCGTATTGCATTGAGCCGCTCCCTTGCCTCGGGAGTCAGGATGGTCCTCATCAAGGATGCCTTTTTGGCTTCCATCTCCTTCTGGACCTGCTCCTGTTGAGCGGCAGCCATCTGGGAGTCCATCTGCTGCTTTTGAATCTGGTCCATCCTCTTTCGTCTTAGTTCTGCAAGCTCATCATCAGCCATACTTATTCAGTCCTCTCTAGGTTTTATGCAGACTCAGCCTTGGGCTCTGCCGCAGGTGCAGCTGAGCCTTGTGTCTGGCTCTTAATCCTCTGGGCTACGCTATCAAGGTATGCCTGACCTTCAGGGGTCATCTGGCGTCCTTTCTTTATCTTCTTCACGTAGCCTGCCTTCTCCAGCTGCTGCAGTGACTCTCTGGCCACTGAGCCGCTGCCTTTGCAGAAGAATCCAGTAGCCACGCCCTTGCGGTGCTTTCCGCCGTAGAAGCTTCTAAGGCGGGAGACGCCCACCGGGCCGTCTATATATATTCTGCGCAATACGGATGCACATCGCACAAACCACCAATCCGGGTTTGTGGGTGGCATCTCTCTATTTACCCCCGTCTTGGCAAACTCAGCCCATGCCGGTGGCTGAACCTTGCCAGCCGCCTTCAGCTCCTGGGCTACGGCAGCTATCAAGTCATGGGGAGGTACGTCGTAAACAGTTGTCAAATCCTTCAATCCTCCAAATGATAAGGAACAAACCAGAACCCTTACGCAGAAACAAGTATAAATGCTTTTTCAGAGCCGTTTGGCCGGAGGCAGATATTTCGCGGAGGTTATGAGGCTAGGGGGACGAAGAGTTTGTACATGGATTTTGCGCGTCAAATTTCGCCAAATATGTCGCCCAAATGGATTTGTGCGACACGGAT
>JAQVZT010000242.1 GCA_028708055.1 Methanothrix sp. | reverse complement strand
TGCCGCCTCTTCTTTGCTATCAAGAGGAAGAAGTCCTATTTAAATTCAAGCAAAATTCGTTTTTTAGTAAGGTTTATTTGTGATGTGAGTAATTAGAGAAGTTTAATGACCAGGAGGATTGAAATTGTCAAATATTAGCCGCACGGGATCATCTTTTATCAGATGGGGGCTACTGACTATCACTCTAATGCTGCTTGGCCCTTCATTGGCAATCTGCGTTCCCGCCAATTCAACAGAAGATACAGTCGAGCTTCAGATACTGGCCTTTAACGATTTCCACGGCCAGATAGAGCCGCCATCCGGCAGCAATATCCTGTACTACAACGCCAGCACTTATCCTTTTAAGGCGGAGCTTGGCGGCGCGCCCTATCTGGCAACTTTGATCAAGGGGCTCAAAGCCACCAACCCCAATACCATTGTCGTCTCTGCCGGCGACTGCATCGGAGCAAGCCCCCTGGTTTCGGCACTCTTTCATGATGAGGCCACGGTTGAGGTTTTAAGCAATATCGGCCTGCAATATTCTGCCGCAGGCAACCACGAATTCGACGAAGGGGTAACTGAACTGCAGCGCATGCAATACGGCTGCTGCCACCAGAAAGACGGCTGCCAGGATGGGGATCGGTTTGTGGGGGCAGGCTACTACTATCTCACTGCGAATGTGGTCAATAGCAGCACCAACAGCACTCTCTTTGCTCCTTACATGATCCAGGAGATAGAAGGAATCCCGGTGGCTTTCATCGGCGTCTCCCTGAAAAACACCCCAACTGTGGTTACGCCCTCCGGGGTCGAAGGCTACGTCTTCCTGGATGAGGCAGATTCGATCAATGACGCCGTAAAAGAGCTCAAGGAAAAGGGTATCAAGACTATAATCGTCCTGATTCATAACGGAGGAGAGCAGGATGGCCTGGCCAGCGAGAGTCTGAACCTTTCCGGGCCAATCATCGATATTGTCAAACGCAGCGACAGAGAGGTGGACGCATTTGTAACCGGCCATACGCATGAGGCCTATGTGTCCAATGTTGACGGGCGGATTGTGACTGAGGCTAAAAGCCAGGGCAAGTTCATTACTGATCTCGATCTGATCATCAGCAAAGAGACAGGAGACGTAATCCAGGCCCGGGCAAAGAATGTGCCCGTAACCCGCGACGTGCCCGAGGATCCGGATATTTCTAATATTGTAGAAAAGTACTCGACGCTGGAAGAGTCAATCGCTCAGGAGGTAATCGGCTCGATTACATCCGATATTTCAAGAGATCAAGGCCGCTCCGGCGAATCTGCTCTGGGCGATGTCGTTTCCGACTCGCAGCTATACTCTGCAAGAAAAGATGGCGCAGTAGTTGCTTTCATGAATTCTGGTGGCATTCGCACCGACCTGACCTATAAACCGGGCGGAAACGAGGGCCCTGGCAATGTGACCTATGGCGAGGCATTCAGCGTGCAGCCTTTCGGCAATAGCATTTACGTCCTGAACCTTACCGGCAGCCAGATCGACGAGCTTCTGGAAGAGCAATTCGATAATCCCAATGTTGGAAGAAATAGCATCCTTCAGGTCTCTTCCGGTTTTTCCTATACATGGAATGAGAGCGCTCCTACCGGTGAGAAGGTCGACATAAGCACAATTAAGATCAATGGAACAGCCATAGATCCGGAAGGAAGCTATCGCGTTGCTGCCAATGGATTTCTGGCTGACGGGGGAGACAACTTCATGGTATTCAAATCCGGAACGGATCGGGTCTGCGCAATAAGCGATTTGGATGCTTTCGTGGAGTACCTTCAGGCATTCTCGCCGCTATCACCTGGGCAGATGAACAGGATCGCCGTTGCATAATCAGGATTGGCGCTACATAATCGGAAGATGGAAAGCTGGCAAAATTGGGAGGCTGGGAAAAATCGGAAGACGGCAAAATCCCATGGTCTTCTTGCCAGAGCACGGCCAGGAGATTTCTGTGGAGCGGAACCGGTGCAGGAGCGCCGGTTCGTCCCGCCCTGCTTTTAGAAAGATTATATTATATTTTGGCTATTCTGTTAGTTCGGTTCGGATATTACTCATTTCTGATGGCACAGGATTCGGTGCTGATTTCGCAGATGTGGCAGATCTCACGCTCATCTTTCAGCTCACGGGTTGCTGTGGCCAGCACGCTCGCGCTCGCCAGGTTTCCGGCGAGAAATATGGCGGCTGCAATCTGGTCATCTGCAATGCCAAGATTTGAGGCTGACCGGATATGCAATTTCAAGCAATGGCTGCATCTCATGGCCGCGGAGACTGCAACCGAGATCAGTTCGATGGTCCCGGCATCCAATGACGAGCTTCTCAGAATGGAATTGTTGTAAAGCGTCTTCGTTATCAGAATTTCCGGATTGTCCTTCATGAATGAGAATATGTATGGAACTTCACCATAGGTTTTCTCTGCGGATCGTAAGATGTCTTCTGCGGCCTTCTCTTTGCCTTTTGCCAGGATGGCATCCATCTCCTCATCTAAGCTTGCGATCATCTTTTGCTCCTGGATAATCAGTTAAGAGACAGCATTGCATATCCCACCAACATATGCATTGCTGCTCCTCCTGAGGATCAGAGGGCTTATTGCTTACTTGCTTATCAACATTTTGGTTAAATGTGAGCAAGTTTCTCAATTTATGCTAATTCATGGCAATCAATTTTTCAATAAATAGCAGAAATATGAAAAATCATCTAATAGGTTTCCTACCTGGATAGACAATATGCCAGGGCCATTCAAAACACTAAACCATTCATTAACCGTCATGCTCTAACATCATACACCATCATCACCATGCATCTGCATCATTCATGCGATATTTGCAGGACCAGATATCTTCTCGTACTCGAGCTGCTCTATGGGAATCGGCTCTTTTTCTTCGTCCGGATAGCCAAATGCTATCATCGACTCCACAAGGAAATTATCGGGAAGGCCGAGCACCTGCTTGATGTAATCCTCCGAGGAAATGTTATCGCTGTGCATTCGTTGTCTGATCTGTATCCAACATGAGCCCAGATCCAGGCTCTGGCCGGCAAGCTGAAGAATAATGGCGGCAATAGAGCAGTCTTCCACCCAGACATCCGATTCGCCTTCCACTGCACAGATAACCACGCCCAGGCTCGCTCCTTTCAGAAAGCCGGAGCCGCTTTCTTTAGCTTTCGAGAGCTTTTGCAGAGTTGATTTGTCGGTTACAAAGATAAAACGCCAGGGATTGATGCCACGAGATGATGGAGCGCGGAGCGCGGCTTCTTTAAGCAGCTCTATCTTCCCGTCCTCTATTTTTCGATTCCTGTACCTTCTGATGCTGCGCCTTTTTCTGAGTATCTCTAGCATAGCCATACATCTTTCTCGCCAATTATTATCAACTTTGTCACTTAATTATCCATTTTAGTCCAATTGCTCCTGATGCTCCTGGCGGCCAGCATTCCCGTGGAAAATGCCGCTTGCAGGTTATAGCCCCCGGTGTCCCCGTCTACATCCAATACTTCGCCCACCAGATACATTCCTTTAACCAGCCGGGATTGCATGGTTTTGGGATCGATCTCTCTCTTTTCCACTCCCCCATGGGTAATCATAGCAGTGACGAATCCGCAGAGATCGGATACAACCAGAGGAAATCCCGTAAGATTATCGACAAGGAGGCTGCGATTCTCTCTGGTCAATTGAGCCATTTGCAGGCTTAAGGCAATTCCTGATATCTCCAGAATTCTTTTTATCAGCCGGGGGTATAGCAGTACACTGGCAAGCTCATCATGAAATAGATCAGACAGCACCGATAATAGACTGCTTCTTCCCTCCCTTTGAGCCTTATCGATAAGCCATTCTTCCAGAGCCTTACGTCTATCGTCCGGCACAAAAGAAAGCTTCACAATATCTCCTGCTCGAATATATCGGGATGAATCAAGAATTCCGGGGCCCGATATCCCCTCGTGGGTAAATAAAATATCCCCCTGATGCTCTCTTATTTTTGTGTGACGGTAAAGCGAGATCTTCATATTTGGAAATGAGAGCCCTGCCAGATCGGAGAAAGGATAATCCTTTATGAGAAGAGGGGTTAGAGCCGGTCGTAGCTCACTTATTTTGTGGCCAAGAATCTCTGCAAACCTGTAGCCGTCTCCGCTTGAGCCGGTTGCTGGAAAGGAGCATCCTCCTGTGGCAATCACCAGTTGCTTGCTTCGATAGCTTCCGCTTTTGCAGACTAGCAGGAAACCATCCTCATTTCTGGCTATGGATATGACCTCCTGGTTGCACTTGATGACGATTCCTTTTTCCTGGCACTGCGCCATCAAGATATTGAGCACATCCCTGGCCCGCCTGGTCTTCGGAAAGACCTTGCCTGCTTTTTCTCGGATCATCTCCAATCCAAACGAATCAAAAAAGGAGATAAGATCGCTATTTGTGAATCCTAGAAGAGCCTTGCGCAGGAATCTGCCCTGACCCGAATCTCCAAAATGATCAAGGAAGGCTAAAATATCGCCATCATGAGTAATATTGCATTGACCG
>JAQVZT010000241.1 GCA_028708055.1 Methanothrix sp. | reverse complement strand
CGCTGGGCTGAGCAGCTTGGCCTTCGATTTATGGAAAGCCGATCATTTCCCATAATGATTAAAGAGTACATGAATGCGCTGCCGGAACTGTACATCGATGAGAAGGAAGAGGATCGCATGATCTGATACTCGGAAAATTATTCTGAGCCTTTCGTTTGCAGGCCCATTTCGCATTTTTCCAATGCCATTTTCAGTTCATCCATGCGTATAGGCTTGCTGAGATAATCGTCCATGCCGGCCTTGAGAAACGCCTCTCGGTCCCCATCAAGAGCATAAGCAGTCATGGCGATTATGCATGGCTGTTTTTTCTCTTTCTGCTCCCGGATGCTTCGCGTGGCCTCCAGCCCGTCCATGTCAGGCATTTGTATGTCCATGAGAATGACATCATACTCTTTCTTTTCCAGGGATGAAAGAACTTCAAGGCCATTATTGGCGACATCCGCTCTGTAATCCAGGCGCTTTAGCATGCTCAGTGCCACCTTCTGATTGACCATGTTATCTTCAGCCAGGAGAATGGCAAGGCCTTTCGTATCTTTGTTATTTTTGGTACGGCCTGATTGAGGCTTTCGTCCTGACTGCTTTTCCTCCTGGTTCATGGGAACCAGCATGCTCTCCAGCAGACGTTTGAGATTCAAAGGTTTGATCGGCTTGCTGAGATAGCCGCTCACAAGAGGATCGCGGTCTATCTTGCTTCCCAGGTGGCTTAAGATCACAATAAACGGATGGCCTGGCATGGCTCTGATCTGGCTCAACAGGAGCGTTCGATCCATATCAGGTAAGATGGCATCCATGATCAGATAGTCGTATTTCTCTCTTTCCAGGATCGCGGCGGCGTCTTTTCCTTCTGATATCGCCCTGGCTTTCATCCTCCAGGACTCAGCCGACTTTGTGAGCATATTCCGCACCGATTCGCTGCTTTCAATTATCAGAACGCTTTTATTGGACAGAGGCAGGTCTTCATCTGCCTTGGCCTCATTTTCAGCGGGAACGTCACATTTTACATTAAAGCAAAAAGTGCTGCCTTTTCCGGCTGAACTCTCTACAGAGATCTCTCCACCCATCATCTGCACCAGCTTCCGGCTTATCGCCAGGCCCAGGCCAGTTCCTCCGTAATACCTGGTTGTGGATGAGTCAACCTGAGTAAATGGCTGAAATAGCTTGCCCAGGTTCTCCTGGGAGATGCCAATGCCGGTATCTCTAATGACAAAATTGAGCATGACTTTGCCGTCTCGCAGTGGAGAAGAGTTCGCTGAGAGTACGATCTCACCTTTTTCCGTAAATTTCACCGCATTTCCCAGGAGGTTGGTCAATATCTGACGCAGCCTGTTCTCGTCGCCCACGAGCTTTGCGGGCACGGCTTCATCCTGGAAATAGGAAAGCTCCAGACCTTTCTCTGCCGCTCTGGCAGCCACCAGATCGATTGAAACCTCAATGCATTTGGCAAGACTGAAAGGCTGAATATCCAGCTCAAGCTTATCTCCGTCTATCTTTGAATAGTCAAGGATGTCATTGATTATTGCCATCAGGGCGTTTCCGCTGCTGCGAATGGTCTCCAGGTAATCACGCTGCTCGACCTTTGGGTCCATCTGCAGGAGAAGGTCGCTCATGCCGATAACAGCATTCATCGGGGTGCGGATTTCATGGCTCATATTGGCCAAGAATTTCGATTTGGCTTTTGCAGCCGATTCCGCCCTATTCTTAGCGCTCTTCAGATCTTCTTCCGCCATTTTTCGATCGGTGATATCCCTTATCGACTCGATGGCGCCGTAGATCGTTCCCTCTGAGTCGTAGAGAACTGCCGCACTTCCCAATAAAAATGCAGGCTTGCCATGCATGTCAGGCACAAAGGAGTCCCCCACTATTGTGCCATCTTCCTGCCATTTGATCTGATCGTACTCTTTTTCCAGAGACAGGTCGGGATGCAGGACCAGATCGATCAGCATAGGCCTTCTAACATTAAAAAAGAGAAGGGAATATTCATAGTTGCCTTTTCCCAGGATTTGAGCAGCCTTGACGCCCGTAATCATCTCGATTGCCCGGTTCCATGCAATCACCACGCCATCGCGATTTATTACGAATGTGGCATCGGGCAGGAAGTTGATGATATCGGCCAATCTGCGCTCTGAATCCTTGAGAGCCTCCTCTGCCATCTGGCGCACCTGGATTTGTTTTTGCAAATCTCTATTGGAAGCCTCGAGCTGAAAGGTGCGCTCTGCAACTCTTTTCTCCAGACCTTCGTTGAGGCGGATGATTTCCTGCTGGGCAAGCTCGCGCTCACTGATCTCCGTCTGTGCCTCATAATAGAGCTGAGAGTTTTCATTGAGGGCGAGGATCTGGCGCACTATCGTCAACCCGATTATCAGAGCTACGGCCCATGATAGCGATTCAAAGGACAGCCCAATGGAGTGATTATGGCTCCAGATGAGCAATGCAAATGCACCTGCTGCACAGAAATATGGCAGGTAAAGCGGCCAGGTGAGCTGTCCATAGTGGGTATTCTTCTTCACGAATGAGCAAAATTCGCCCCGGTGAATAACATCGACCTGTGACATTGCGGCAAGTCCGATCAGAACATATGATGTCGGCCAGCCCATATCTATTATCCCTCCGGCAACATAGGTCCCGTCCAGGGTCTGGCGAAAGAAAATTGCATCAGTTATTATCAGAATGGATATTCCGCCGACAAGAAATAGCAATGACGTCTGTCTTTTCTCATAAATCCTCTTGAAAAGCAATTCCAGAACCGCAAAGAGCAAAACCAGATCCGCTACAGGATATGCAGTGGAAAGAGCCACCGAGACCGCATCGATGTCTCCTGATTCCTGGATAGTGGGAGAGATGATGAGGCTCCAGAAGGCAAGAACCGCTGAGATCATCACTATTCCGGTGTCCAGCATCATCTTGATCCGCTCACTGGTGGTGAATTTTATGCTGGGCAGAAAGATGATGCCGAGTAGAAAAATCGGGTAATTCGCAATGTAGAAATAGTCTGCAATAGATGGAAAAGGACTCTGGTGGAGGACGATTTCCGTATAAGCCCAAAAGATGTCCGCAATTGTGAAGCTGAGCCTCGCTAGAGCCAGGAACAGCCAGGCTAAGAAGACCTCATTTTGATGGGTATAGGTATAAATGGCGCAATAAAACAGAGCCATAGTGACGATGAAGTCGATGATAAATGCACCGATATCAGTAATAATGGTACTTGCCTCTTGATTGGTGCTCAGTTGCGTCATAGCAAGATAAAATGAGATAATTATCAGGGCTCCAAAGGCCAGAGAATAGCGAAAAGACGGAACCCACTCTATTGCAGCCAACCGGGCCCCTGTAGCTGGCTCAAAAGAATTGGGGGGAAGTGCATCGTCAGCCATTTCTCTCGTTTCACCTGATGATTGCATTATTTGTAATCCGTACGGTTGATTAACATCCATCCTCTTCATAAAATTGAAGGGAGGTTGATGTTGTCAACCTTTTGGACGTATTACGTGTTCTTGCTTCTGATATAACAAGATATCCATCTAGCACTATTTTTAGATGCATTTTATATTAGCAAAATTTTTGATTGTTAGTATTAATAAGGGGCAAATTGCCCGGGAGCAATGCATATATAGTCTATTCCCCGTTCACAATTGCAAATAACTAACCCGGGATAAGGAGTTCCTGTGTATTTAACTAAAATTTATAAAAACAGCAGCTGCATAGATGGCAGGGGCATATTTGCAGGAGAGCCGATACCGAAAGGTACTGTAGTATTTTATTACAGCAGCAATGATGCATATGTCTTAAAAAAAGAATTTCAGTCTCTCCCCGATTCTGAAAGGGAACAGATACAAAAACTCGGATTAGAGGATGAGAGTGGAAATTGGATTGTAACCGATGGAGATGCCAACCACAGCTGTGATGCCAATATCCTCTCAATGTTCGTGGATGGCATCTATTGCGACATCGCAGTAAAGGACATCAAGATCGGAGAAGAGATCACAATCGACTATGGCCTATTTTACAGCTCATTTCCGTGGCAAATGAAATGCAGATGCCATTCGAATAACTGCCGGGGAGTTTTCGGGTCGGCCATCCCGGTAGATTTCCAAACGCAACAGCTGTGGCATCTCCGAATCTCAGAAGCCGCAGGCAGGATTTTCCAAGTAACGCAGCCGCTATTCGCTAGAGGTGATGAGTCTGCGAGGGCATTGCGACTTGCGTTGAGATCAAAACAGAATCCTGAGATATTTCCCTATACGAAGTTCTCTTTGATCAGCAATGATCCGAAAATGAAGATTTGATGATAAATTAAGAATGCCAGAAGGCTGGCGAGAGCGGCAACTTTAAAAAATGAAGCCGCCCTACAAATCACTCCTGCTTCTTTTCCTTTTTCTTCTCGGGCTCCGCAAAGAGCTCATAGCCTCTCCTGCTCCTGCATGCTCGCAGGACCCTTTCCGCCTTCTGCATTTCGAACTTTCGCACACGTTTCAGTTTTCTGTCCCTGGCTTCACTCATGATTACCCACTCTTCCTTTAGC
>JAQVZT010000240.1 GCA_028708055.1 Methanothrix sp. | reverse complement strand
CTGGTAACTCCCGGGCAGAGATGGTCATGGAAGCAGGTGGCCTGGATAAAGTCGAATGAACCGCCCCGCGCCCAGACATTGGCGATGCCCGCCAGCGAGGCCTCATTGCCTCCGAATGCCTTGCCGTCGAATGTGACATTGCCCTCATCGGTGTGATTTCTCAGATATTCGATGTCCACATTGCCCTTGGATATCTTGCTGAAGATTTTATCATTGGAGAGAGCCTTGAACTCCTCCAGGCTGCCGTTGAGAGATTTGCTGTTCGCCTGCAGGTAGACTGCCTCTCCTGTTGCCTTGTCAAAGAAGAAGAACCAGACCGGCTTGTAGTAGGGGCGCAGAACCTGGAAGAGGTTTCCGTCGCCAATGCTGTTTCCGCTCTCATCCATCAGGCCCTTGATAGCGCCCTGGGTTGTCTGGCCGTCGATGATAGCATGTCCGGCGCTGGTCAGGATGAGGATATTGGCATCTCCTTTCTCGACCTTAAGGTCCTGCATGGCAGCCTTGGCTGCCTTGGTTCCCAGCTCCTGCATTACTGCATTATCTGCCAGGGCCATCCCCGGAATCAACATCAAGAGAACGACCATGACGATCTTATTGCATCTAGCACTCGTTTTAAATTCCTCCGTGTTAATCAGTTTGGTTTAACACAATATTATTTAAGATTATCTGATATGAAATTATTACTAATAATGCTATAAGTCCGTTCTACATGCAATAAGATACTGCTAAACTAATTTATAAATTTTATTTTTATAATTTAATTTAAGTTGATTACGCTATATTATCTTAATTCACACTATAATTTTTGCTATTTGAGTTATTTTTCAGATATTATTGAATGCAATTGATCTAATATCAATTACAATTGTTGATCAGCAATTGGAAATTGATGTATATGTCATATGTATTCTAATTATGATAATAACGAAAAGTCTTAAATATATCTGAATATTTAACACCAAACAGGCATAAATTGAGATCCAGAGCCACATAACCGGCCCGATGATCTATATTAAGGAATGAGGAGAAAGATTGATGAATACGATCAATTTTAAGAGAAGATCGCTGCTAATATTATTAATATGCTCAATATTATTCGCGAGCATGACGGCGATGGCATCCTACCCAAAGACATTCACTGATACACAGGGCAGGGAGATCACCCTGGACAAAGCGGTAGAGAGAATAGTCACCCGATCACCTGACGAGGCGAGAATTGTGATCGCCCTGGGCTATGGCAATAAACTAGTCGGCGGAGAACAGTCCACCAAATCCTGCCTCTGTCCCATGACCTTTGATAACACGACTGAAGGCTGCAAGAGCTGTTATGAGACTATAATCGACGGCCGCATGCCCGACCTTCCCGAGGTCAGCACCAGATACGACATCTATTATGAGAAGATCGCCGCACTCAAGCCCGACATCATCTTCTGCGGAAACCTGAAAGACGCCGAGGCATTCGAGGAGAAGATCGGCTGCCCGGTGGTTGTCCTTGGAGGACAGGGCTGGAACTTCGGCGAGGACGGATACTTCAACAGCATTCGGGTGGCCGGTGAGGCCCTGGATTCGCAGGATAAGGCTGAAGAGCTGATTGCCTTTGTCAAGGACGAGGTGAAGAAGATAAGCTCGGTAACGGAGAGCAAGAAGGCAGAAGACCGGCCCAAGGTATACTTTGCCTCCCGAGGTGCCAGCAATGCTTTCTACGATCCCAAAGAGGGCAGGGATTTCACCCGCACAGAGCCTAAATACGATCCTCTGACCATGGCTGGCGGCAACAATGTTGCCTCTGAGATCAACGGCTCGACTGTCAATGCAGCATTGGAGCAGATCATCGCCTGGAATCCTGATTATATCTTCATATCCAATAGCGATGCAGGAAACAATACCGGCCTGGATTTCATCAAGAGCAGCCCAGATCTGGCGTCCATTAACGCAATAAAGAACGGCAACGTCTACAACTGCTTCTATCCCCACTGCCGGGGAACTCCTCCAGACAGAAACCTCTTGAACATGGTTTACATGGCCAAGATACTCTATCCTGATGATTTCAAGGATCTGGATATGGAAAAGGAGGGCAACGAGATATTCAAGGCCTTCCTGGGAGTAGACGGCGTCTTTACTGAATATGCCGACTACCTGGTCTGGCCCAGAGAGTATTTGGACAGCCTGAAGTAGGAGAGAATGTCATGCCGGGAATCATCAACTGGAACGAATTGTGGAAGGCCACCCATGCGGGTGGCTTTCATCATCATGGAAAAGACCTGGCAGCTCACTGGGACAGTCGGGCCAGGTTGTTCAACAAACGGGTAATGAAGAACAGGGAGTGGGCCAAAAGCCAGGTGGCAATCCTCGGTCTGACTCCCTCTGAGACGGTGCTGGATATGGGAGCAGGCACCGGCAGGCTGGCTCTGCCATTGGCCCGCCAGGCAAAGAGCGTAACGGCTCTGGATCAATCTGCAGGGATGCTCGCCTGTTTACAGGAGAACATGGCGGCAGAAGGAATCGGAAACATCCGCTGCATTCAGAAGAGCTGGAATGACGTATCCCTCGATGAACTCGAGCCCCATGACGTGGTTCTTTCCTCCAACTCCCTGGGCGTCTATGATCTGAAAGAGGCCCTGACTAAGATGGATGCTCTGGCCAAAAGGGCGGTCTACATTTTCACCTTTTCCGATGGCAAGAGAGACGACGGCCTCAGGCAATTCCTGAGGGAAAATAGAGATGGAGAAAGCACAGATGGAAAAAGAGGAAGCTGGCATGGCAGGAGTGAGATTGGACCGGCCAGCTATCTGGTGATCTACAATCTGCTTGCCGAAATGGGCATTCTTGCAGACATCAAGATGATGAACTGGCAGTCCGACGTGCACTACGCAAGCCTCGATGAGGCTGTGGCCGAGTGGAAGGAGATGCACGAGGTGCCTGATGAAAAGGATCAGCAGCTCAGGGAATTTCTTTCTCAGAGAATGACGAAGGACGGGTCTGGACTGTGCATGCATCGCAGCCACAGGCAGGTTCTGATCTCCTGGCAGAAAGGCGGGTCTTCCCCCGCTTAGGAGGATGCCAAGATGGTTTCTATCCCACTTCTCGCCGGATCGGTCGTTGCGCTGGGACTTTTGGCCTCGGCTGTTCGGGTTGTCAGACAGTATGAGCGGGCAGTAGTATTTCGCCTGGGAAAGATCAGAAAGGAGAGAGAGCCCGGTCTCTTTGCTCTCATTCCCTTTGCAGAAAAAATGGTGCGGGTGGACATGAGGGTGAGGGAGCTGGATGTTCCCAAGCAGACGGTCATCTCCCAGGACAATGTGACCCTTGAGGTGGACGCAGTCATTTACTACAAGGTGGTGGATGCCACAAGGGCCATCGTCGAGGTAGAGGACTTCGAAGCAGCCACCCTTCTCCTAGCCCAGACCACTCTGCGAGATATCCTGGGCCAAAACGAGCTGGACACCATTCTCTCAGATAGAGACGATCTCAACAAGAGAATCAAGGAGATCCTCGATGCCACCACCGGTCCCTGGGGCATGCATGTGGTTATGGTAACCATGAGGGATGTCTCTTTGCCGGAGAACATGCTGCGCGCTATTGCCCGGCAGGCGGAAGCTGAAAGGGAGAAGAGAGCCCGCATAATTCTGGCGGAAGGAGAGCTGCAGGCCTCCAAGATGATGAACGAGGCTGCGGACATGTATGAAAACAAGCCCAGCGCCCTCAAGCTGCGAGAGTTCCAGACTCTGACCGAGATCGCCAAAGAGAAGAATATGATTGTGGTCTCGACCGGGACAAATTCAGCCGGATCAAATGAAGGGCACATGAACTCAGACCTTCCCCTTTTCATGGGTCTGGCCAAGGCGGCTGCGGGTAATAAATGACCAGCTTTCGGACCATTTTCTACCGTGCAAAGCCCGGTGCAGGCCTCTCCCGGGCCAGGAGGGCAGGCAAGAAGAGCAATCCAGAGGTGGCTCACGAGAGATTCAAGGTCCTCAGAATATTCTTCGTGCTGGGGATCGTCGGCTTGCTGGTACTGCTAACCGGCATCATAATCACCCTGGGGCCTCTGAACATATCGGTATCAGACTCCTATTCGGCACTGCTCTCCCGCTTCTGGCCCGACTACTTCACAGTCGATGCCCTGACGGCCCGCGTGGTCTGGAACATTCGATTTCCCCGAATTTTAGGGGGGATTATGGCAGGATTCGGACTGGGGGTATGCGGCTGCGTGATGCAGGCGGTTCTCAAGAATCCCCTGGCCAGTCCCTTCACCCTGGGCATCACCGCGGGAGCCCAGTTCGGCATCTCCATCGCCGCAGTCATCGGCTTTTCCATTCTGTCTGGCCCCTACTTCATAATCGGCAATGCATTCTTCTGTGCCCTTCTGTGCTCGCTGTTCATCATCGGTCTTGCGGCCATCAAGGGAGCAACGTCTGAGAATTTAGTGCTCGCCGGCATCGCCGTGAACTACTTCTTCACAGCCATGAGTTCGCTCCTCAAGTATTTCGCCAGCGATGAGCAGCTGCGCCTCATGA
>JAQVZT010000239.1 GCA_028708055.1 Methanothrix sp. | reverse complement strand
TCGAGGGCGTGCGCGGCCTTTACGAGGGGTACGATGCCGATCAGGGAAGCACTGCGCAGATAGCCAAGCTCCTGCACACGCCTGTGATATTTGTGGTCGATGCCAGAAGCATCACGCGAAGCTGCGCTGCCCTGGTTAAGGGTTACATGGATTTTGACCCGGAGGTGCAGTTTCAGGGAGTCATTCTCAATAAAGTCGGGTCGGAGAGACACGCTCAGAAGGCTATAAAGGAGATTGAGCGGCACGCAGGAGTAGAAGTGGTGGGAGTCATCCGGCGAAATGAGGATATGCATCTCGCCATGCGCCATCTGGGTCTGGTGCCGGTTCTGGAGGGCAAGACCCGTCACGAGGGTTTCGCGGAGCGGGTGGACAGGATCCGGCAGATCGTGGAGGAGGGCCTGGACCTGGACCGCATTCTGGAGATCGCCAGAGAGGCGCAGCCTCTGCCGGAGGTCGAGCCTGAGCTATACCGGGAAAATGCCCTGGGCCAGGGTCTGCGAATCGGCGTCGCTCAGGATGAGGCTTTTAATTTCTATTATCGGGACAACCTGGAGATGATGCAGCTGGCCGGAGCGAAGGTCGTGCCCTTCAGCCCGGTGCATGACAGGACGCTGCCCCAGGTGGATGGGATCTACATCGGCGGCGGATATCCTGAGCTTTATGCCCGGGAATTGTCTGAGAATTCCGGCATGCGGCAGTCGCTCCAGCAAGCGCACGAGAAGGACCTGCCCATCTATGCGGAGTGCGGCGGCCTGATGTACCTGGCGCGGGAGATCGAGTGGGATGGCGAGCGGCAGGAGATGGTCGGGCTGGTGCCGGGAAGGTCGCAGCGCGGTTGCACGCGGGTCGTCAGCTACGTGCACGGCTCGCTCACGCAGAACTGCCCGCTCGGGCCGAAGGGAACGGCCATCATGGGGCACGAGTTTCACCACTCCGAAATGCTGATGGACGACGGCGTCAATTACGCTATCCGGCTGGAGAGGGGAATGGGCATCAAAGACGGCTGGGACGGGATGTGCGAAGGCAATTTGCTGGCCAGCTACACCCACATCCACAGCGCTTCCTTCCGGGGATTTCCGGCGGAGTTTCTCAGGGCCTGCAGGAGGAGAAATGAGTAGTCAGAAAACATTTGAGCATTTATTAACCATCATTTCCCCATGGATAACATCAGTTCTGCTTGCAGGCCCATCATGAATAGAAAATAAAGTGGGGCCATCAGCATTTTTCACTCTCACGAACGATTGTCGATAGAACGAATGCGACGAAGGAAAGCACAGCTCCCACCATCATAGAAAAATGAAATCCCTTCATTAATCTTCCTGCATCAAGCTCGAAAAAAGCAACGATGCCTTCTCCCGCAGTCGCAATTGTAAATGTCATTGCATAGACTGCAACGCCGATAGCGCATCCAAGGTACATTGCCGTAACCATCAGTGATGACGCCGTGCCTTCTTCGTCGGGTGGTGCGCAATCCACAACTCTGCTGGCTGCAGGCCCACCGGCGAATCCCCAGAAGAGGCCCATCAAGATGAGACCTGCCAGGAGGGGAATTCTTCCCATCTCGGGCATAATCACCAGATAGATGCTGCTAACGCCAATCAATACCAGGCAAGCAGCAAGGGCAAAAGGCCTGCGGCCAATTCTGTCCGACCATTTTCCTAGAGGAATGCCGATGATCGCAGTTATTGCGGGTGGAATCAGCAGATAAAGGCCGGTCAGGGCGGAATCGAACTGCATTCCTGCCTGAAGATAGAACGGCAGGAGATAAAAGATTCCCATATATACACTACTAATAATAAAAAATGCGAGAAAAACTGCTGTGAATTTTCTTGAGGCAAAGATATTGATATTGATCAGCGGTGTTGCGATCGATCTCTCTCTTCTGAGAAATGCAATAGCACATACCAGGCCAAGGATCATGCAGAGGAGAATTTGGCGATCGGCAATTCCCTGGTGCGGGATGCGTTCCAGTGAATACACCTCAAAAATCATCGTGCTGAATAGCAGAGCAGCTCCGGCAAAGTCGAATGGCTGCTTTATCCACGTCCCGTCCTTCGGAATAACATGCAGTCCAAACGGCAGAGCCAGAAGTCCTATCGGGATATTGACCAGGAAGATCCATTGCCAGGTCAGATAATAGTTGAGCAATCCACCGATAGCGGGACCAGCAACTGCTCCCAATGAGACCGTCATCGCCATTGTACCCAGAGACATTCCAAGCATATTTTTCGGCAGATAAGTCACGCAGAGCAGTGGTGCGGCTGCAGCAATCATTGCCGCTCCGATACCCTGAAAAGTCCGTGATGCAAGAAGCAATCCAAAATTGGGGGAGAGCCCACATGCTGCAGATCCAAGTGTGAATATGAGAAGTCCTCCGAGGAAGATCTTTCGGAGAGAACCTCTCTCCGCAATTTTTCCAAAGAAAAGAATGAGTCCTGCTATCATTATGAGGTAGATGATGACGACCCAGGAGACCGTCCCGGCGTCGATTACGAATGATTCGGATATCTGCGGCAGCACGACATTTACAATTGAGCTATCAAGGCCGTCAAAGAACATCCCTATAGCTGCGGCTGCGAGAAGGAGCTTTTGGCGAAGAGGATTGCCTATGATCTTGGACATGCCCATAGCGGTTTGGAAAAGATGCATTTCTATGTTGCGGTTTATGAGGAGTCTGAAGTGCCGAAAACGGCGGTGGAGATATAGTTGTTGCGAATCGACCAGCAAGGGGAGATTGGGAGGCCTTCGAACTTATACGCAACCCTTAAAATTTATATTTAGAATACCCTGCGGATCTGTTGCTGCGGGGATAATGGCGCACGGCATGGGTGCGCCATCGTTTCATCTCGACACATGGAATTTCAGACCATTTCCAGATTCTCGGCATCCATCGTCTTGACCTGCGGCTATTATATCCTCTCAGACATCAAGGCGCCGGCCCGACCTTGTGCTTGTCCGCCTGCCCCCTCCCGGAGTGTGATGGCCGTGTAGCCCTCGGCTGGATGCCTTCCCTAAATTCCAGCCGAAGATAGAGGTTATCAATGCTGGCGCGTGAAATGACTATTGCAATCTGAGCGCAAGGATAAATACCATGCGGGAAATGCCACCCGCAGTGAGGTGCGGTAAATGAAAGCTGTCTCTAAATTCCCGGAGAGATAAATGAGCGAAACGTCGCGTATCTGTTCCTGGAAGATCGCCTTTGCTCTGGACAATCCCATTCGCAGGCTCATCCACAATCCTCAGAATATCCTGGGCGGGTACATCAAAGCGGGACAGACGGTGCTCGATCTCGGTTGCGGCCCGGGCACATTCTCCGTCGCCATGGCAGAGATGGTAGGTGAATCAGGAAAGGTCATTGCAGTTGACGTCCAGGAGGAGATGCTCAAACTGGTGAGGGAAAAAGCGGCTCGACAGGGACTGCAAGCAAGAATAGTCACTCATAAGGTCGGTCCTGGAGGGATCGGTTTATCCGAGAAGGTGGATTTTGCCCTGGCGTTCTACATGGTCCACGAAGTGCCAGATGCCGAGGCGTTCCTCAAGGAGGTGGCATCTCTGCTCAAGCCAAGAGGCAAGCTGCTCATCGTCGAGCCCAAGATGCATGTTTCTGAAGACGATTTTGAAAAGACAGTAGAAGTTGCCAGGCGGGCAGGCTTGAAAATCGTTTCCGAGCCAAGGGTCCGTTTAAGCAGAAGCAAGCTATTTCAATTGGGCTCAGGATGAATCGATAAAGATGACTCCTGAAGAAGAGAGCAGCGATGTACGGGAGATGGTCCGGGAGATGAGCCGGATGACCAACCGGATCCTGATTTTTGGGCTTGTCCTCATTCTTGCGATCCTGGCGGTGCTCATGCACCTCGGCATTATCGCAGTTCCTTCTTTGGCGAGACTGGGCGCTCTGTAGCTCGCAGCTTCCCGGCTTTCTCTTCAAGCAGCCCCTGAGCATCTGCATGCATCCCGGCGAGCTTCCTGGTGATGGGATGCTGCGCCCCGTATTCCTGCTCTGCCAGCCCCTTAATACGCCAGATCTCGGAAAGGAGCCTGCCTATCTCTTTCAGAACGTACTTTCGATTTTGCTCGGTCATAAGTCTTAGTTCACTAATCGAAACAGTCATCATGTGGTTTTATTCAGGCATCAAATGTCCCGGTACTCGTGGCCTATATGCTCCCGAATTCCTTTCTTCTGGTCACCGACCAATTCATCTTCCTTCGATAGAATCTCCTCGATCTATATGGCTTTCAATTCTCTGCAAGGGGTCATGCGGAAGATACTGGCTTCTCACCTGATCTTGGCTAGCATCTTATTTACCATATCTGCATCAAAATGCCCAGGATCATATTTGCGGAGAAATTCCTGATGCCTGAGGAATGAATGTGTAGTCCTGAATGATTTTAGGACACCAAGAGAGAGTTTCAGGACTGCGCACACCTCAGATCGTTTTCATTGCAGTCTGCAATAGATCCAGCAATCTCCTGACATCTTCGCGCAGGTCTTCCAGACTGCCGTCATTTCTGAGCTTCATGTCTGCGATCCTCATGGCATCGCACATC
>JAQVZT010000238.1 GCA_028708055.1 Methanothrix sp. | reverse complement strand
CAGCATAGCTGCGCCAATTGCCTGGTTTTTTAATTACCGAACGCAGACAATGAGATCCAAAACCTATTTAGCTTTTCGCATAGCAGCTCTTTTCCATGGAGATACTTGCCGATGTTGGTGGAAGACCGGGTCTGGACTGTAAAGGCTTTTGCAGCTACTGCTATTTCAGAGGAGTAAAAAGCGTCCCACCCTTCGGCTGCAAGCATTGCATGCCCTTCCAGAAGGGCTGCGATTACTGCTCCCGCGCCATTGCTGAGGGCTATCCTGGATTCAAGCCAATGGATGCTGTCGTATTCGAGGTGGCGGGAAAGTGCATGGGCAGCATTCCCGATAAGGCCGTCATCAGCGGCGGCGGTGATCTGAGCTGCTATCCTGAGCTTTTAGCTCTCACCAGGACGCTCTCTCAGGGAATAGTCCCCGTCGCTCTCGGATATACATCCGGAAAGGGATTTAAAAGCGTAAAAGACGCAGAGGACCTCGTGGAGGCAGGAGTAACCGAGGTTTCATTTACCGTATTTTCCACAAATCCAGAGCTTCGCCGCAAATACATGAACGACAAGAACGCAGAAGTAGCGCTTGAGTGTCTGAGGATATTCTGCAAAAGCTGCGAAGTTTACGCTGCGGCGGTTCTCATTCCCGGAGTCAACGACGGAGAGGAGCTTGAAAAGACCTGCTGCGACCTGGAGAAGATGGGTGCGAAAGGGCTGATCCTGATGAGGTTTGCCAATGCCCGTGACCAGGGCCTGATCCTGGGCAATGCTCCCATCATCGAAGGCATAACGCCCCATTCCATTGAGGAGTTCCGTGATATTGTCACCGATATGGCAGCAAGGCATCGCCTCCGTGTGACTGGAACGCCCCTCTGGGATCCGGTCACGGGAGCGCCATTTTCCCTGGCCCGCCATCCGGAGATGGTCTCGGCTCTGCCTCCATTGCGTCGGAGCGCAACCATCATAACCAGCAGAATAGCTAAGCCCCTGCTGGATGCCATCTTCTCTCAAATGGAAGAAAAAGTGAACGTGGTGGCAGTAAACAAAGATGTGGGCTGCCTGATAACCATTGATGACTTTATGGATCTCGATCTCGCCAGCATCAAGGACACCGTCATTATTCCTGGCCGCACTCTGGCTCACGAAAAGGAGATAAAAAAAGCGCTGGGACGGGATGGCAGGCAGAGGATTGTGGCTCGGGGTCCGGATAGGCTCACTGTTGATGGAGAGATGAGCATCTCCATGACGGAATCAGAGGTCCTGGATATAGAGATGGAGGCCTTCGAGGAGCTGATCGAGGCGGTCAACGCTCTGGGCATTTGATCCATAAGGTAAGAGCACTAGTACGCGAATGGGATAGTGCAGGTCTATCCCATCCTTGTTTCTGTTTTGTGCATCTTTACATCTGTTCTGTGCCATCTTGGTTTTTTCTTTGCCAATCATGTTCAGATTACGATAATATTCACTATCGAATTTGCTATCTGCTATCGAATTTGCTATATGCTATCGAATTTGCTATCTGCTATCGAATTTGCTATCTGCTATCGAATTTGCTATCTGCTATCGAATTTGCTATCTGCTATCGAATTTGCTATCTGCTATCGAATTTGCTATCTGCTATCGAATTTGTCATTCACAATCGAATCTGCCATCTGCCATCGTTGCAGCGAGATTTTCTTTCTGAATCTTCCGTCTCTCAGACTCACATCCGTAACTAGTGATTATAGATCCGAATCAATTTTAAGGAGCATAGTGTTGGTCAGATCTGTAGTTTCTGACTTTACATAATCGTCTATATGATCTCAGATGATCTCGTAGCAATATAGTAAAATACAGGAAGTCTGAAAATGAAGCGAAGCAAACATGAGATATTTTCTAAAATTCTTGAAATATGCTTAAACGGAGCCAGCAAGACAAAGATCGTATATCAGGCCAACCTTAATTTCAGAACTGTGAACCCGTATTTGGATATTCTCATTAAAAACAATTTATTGGAAGCTAGCAAAGAGAATCACATATTATATAAGACCACCAAAGAAGGGGCAAACATGCAGGAAACCATAAGCAAAGTTAATAATATGCTACTTGAGGAATGAATCCGGCCAGACTAATGCACTCGTGCTACCGGTATTCGACCATTATGCAGCGCTGTTGCCAGCAAAGCACCGGAAAAGCTCATCTCCTCCAGAGCGAGCAGATCCTCCTCGCCTTTCACCCCGCCTCCCAGGATGAGTGGATGCTCGACAGCCGCCCTGGCTTCTTCTAAAAACTGCTTATCAAGTCCGGCAGATGTGCCTACCCGATCTAACTCCAGAAGGATAACGCCCTGCAGTGTTAAGCTGTTTAAGCTCTTCAGCAGCTGCAATGGAGTCTGCCCGGAAAGCTGAGGATCGCGAGATAGTATCTTTCGATTCTTCATGTCGATGCTAACTATTATTCCCTGCTTTCTTGACGCCTCTTCAATCAGCTGCATCGTGGCTGTTTCAGTTCCCAGCACAGTGCAAACAGATGCAGGCAGGCGATCCAGATCGCTGGCCCTGGAAATGCCAGTATCGGCCATTGTCTTTGCCTGAGAGGAGATCTGCTTTATTGTCGCCAGGTCATCGCCCCGACCCATGATAAGGTTGAGGTCTGCGACGTAAACCTCTCTGGGAAGGATCTCCTGCAAAATTGCCAGCGGCTCAGATGTGGATACGACTTTAGAGAAACGATCTACCGGCTCATAACGGCTCCTCTCTCCGCGCACCGCATGGACAACAGCACCATTAAGTATATCGAGGACGAAGATGCATCGCACGATTGATCCATTCGGGATTGGATGAATATGAGATTATTGGTTAGCCCCATGAATATCGATGAAGCACGAGCGGCTCTGGCTGGAGGTGCAGACATAATAGACGTTAAAAATCCCAAGGAAGGATCGCTTGGCGCGAACTTTCCCTGGGCCATTCGAGCAGTAGCGGACTTAGCCCGTGGCCGGGTGCCGGTCTCCGCGACAATCGGCGACCTGGAGTTCAAACCTGGCACCGCAAGCCTGGCAGCTCTGGGCGCGGCAAGCTCCGGTGCCGAGTACGTAAAGGCAGGCCTTCTGGGCGTAAAGAACGCTTGCCAAGCGGAAGAGATGCTTGCAGGCATTGTTCGAGCCGTAAAGGACTACGATGCCGAGAAAAAGATCGTGGCTTCAGCCTATTCAGACTACGCCCGGGTCGGATCCATATCGCCTCTGCTCCTGCCTTCGGCAGCGGCCAGTGCCGGGGCCGATCTTGTCATGATAGATACAGCGATTAAAGACGGAAAGCCTACATTTGATTTCATGAGCGAGCAGGATTTGCATAACTTCATCGATTTGGGTCATGCCAATGGCCTGAAGGTAGCAATTGCGGGAAGCATCGGCTTTGGCCATCTGGAGCTTCTCAAGAGATTGCAGCCGGATATCATCGGCGTGCGCGGAATAGTTTGCGGCGGAGATCGCAGGAGTGCAGTTCAAAAGGAGCTGGTGGAAAAGGTCAAGGCCGCGATTGCCTAGGATATCATTTCCGCTTGGCTCTTACGGATTCTGCGAGCCGGTCGATGAAGCCAATCTGACCTTTAAGGATCTTCTTCCTGGCCGACTCGACATCAAACCATTCGGCCCTATCGACCTCTGGAAACTCTCTGATAATTCCGGAATTTCTCGGCCATTCCATGAAAAACTTGTTGCTTGTTGCCAAGGACGCATCAAAATCAGATTGATTTGCCCAGACGTGCACGGTCTTTTTGCTGGACTGCAAGACCTCTCCCAGATATGTGAACTGACCTGTAACTTCATGGCCGGTCTCCTCTCTGAATTCCCTCTTTGCAGCCTGCAGCGGGCTCTCATGATCTTCAAAGACTCCCTTGGGTATCGACCAGGCGCCCTCATCTTTTCCAGACCAATACGGACCGCCAGGATGAACGAGAAGCACCTGCAACGCCTCTCCCCGGAACCTGAACAGGAGGATTCCGCCGCTATGAACACTCATCTTCAAGCCTCAGCATTATTGGTCGATCAGTATACCAGATTTCAGATAGTCTGCACAGCTATAAAAAAACTTTCTCTGTCGGATTGCCGACTTTAAAAATGCTTGTCTGGGCCAGTTCTCTGGCCTCGTCTTCTTCCGTTATATTATCCGTTCTTGATCAGTTTCCTTATCAGTTTCCCAATTCGTTTCTTATCAGTTTCCTAATCAATTCCCAGATCTGTTCTTCTGACAGCTCCTCTGTCCATTCATCGATCATGCAAAACCTTTTTCCGCCCCCTGGCTGCATTGAGTGACTCGGCCTGGCCGCAGGGATCACAATGTTCATCCGGCAGGATTTGAAATATTAGCCAAATTCAGGTAATAGGATATGGGCGCACTATCGTTTGAAATCTTGAAGCAGGATAAGCAGTCGCATGCTAGGATCGGCTTGATCAAGACCAGGCGGGGAGATATAGAGACTCCCTATCTTGTCCCGGTTGCAACACTGGGCAGCGTGAGAGCTCTGGGCTCTGATGACCTGCTAAGCTTAGGCGCGCAGTGCACCCTAGCCAATACCTACCATCTCCACCTGATGCCGG
>JAQVZT010000237.1 GCA_028708055.1 Methanothrix sp. | reverse complement strand
CCCTCAGGAAGGAGGCACAGAGGCTCGCTCAAGGAGAGGCTCCTCCGCCAGATCAGAGCCGCCAGAAAGGTTGCTCTGGCATGATTCAAATGTAATTTTTCTCCTATTTTATCCTGCCAAAAAACTCATCTGAGATATATCCGAATTATTCTTTGCAGATCAAAAATTCAAAACAAGAAAAATTATTTTTAGTATGTATGGAAGCAATTTTAATACTCGAAAACTATTTATATTAATCTAGTTACTAATTTAGTTGTGGACGCAAATTCGAAAGCCTGCTCTATTCCCCAATCATGCTCTGAGGTAGAAGTAGACCTCAAGAGGCTGGACCGCATGCTTCAGGCAGCCCACCGCAGCTCAATCGATATAAAGGACAGCTACGACTTTTATGTCCTGGCGCTCAAGGAGTTCAACAAAGAGAATCTCTCTGAATCATACCTCTACTGCGACCGGGCCAGGTACGAGCTAACCTCGGCCATCAATGATGCCAAGATCAAGATCAAAGGCTCTCGATTTCACAGCCTGCGCACCCTCTCATACTTCTTCAAGCTCTATGGGCTCTATTCTGTGATATTTGCCTCCCTCGCGGTCGTTTTATTCAGCTTCCTGATCACCAGGTTTTCAGAGGCGAGCATTCTGGGAGTGCCCCTCTGGTCCTCGTTCTTCGCTGGCCTCGGCTCCTCCGCCCAGATCCTGACGGGGATAGCCGATGACCTGCGCCGCTACGGGATGGCCTCGCGCTACAAGAGGCTCTGGTACATGGCCTTGCCGCTCCTGGCCATGGTCTTCGGCTACATGGCTTATCTCTTCGTCGGCTCCGGATTCATTGCCATCAACGAGAGCACGGATAGCCAGTCATTTTCCATAATGTTCATCTGCTTTTTGACCGGATTTCTTACCAAATGGCTGATCGGCAGGCTGTCGCGAATGTCCAGGGACATCTGAATCAAATTTATTCAACTATTTAGTGCCCATAGCGAGTAATTCAAGTATGATGCAATGCTTACCCAGCCGATATAAGGCACAAGCAATAGTGCGGCTGTTTTGTTTATTGGCCAGAATTTCAGGATAGTCATGAGAATCAGGACCCATAGAATGGCAATAACTACAAGACCGTTTGCTGGTGATCGGAGAGTAAAGAAGGCTGCATTCCATAATACATTGACTGTGAGTTGAGCAGCAAAGAGAAGTAGTGCAGTTCTGGCTGCAGGATTTTGAGGAGCTTCTCGCCAGACAAGAAACAGAGATATTCCCATTAGCGTAAATAAAATGATCCAGATCAAGCCGATAGTTGAGCCTGGTGGAGTAAAAGAAGGCTTGATAAGAGTTGGATACCATTCTGCTACAGATCCTGCTGTCAGTGCTGAGCCAATTACGCCTGCCATTTGGCATATGATAATGCTTAAGATGAGTCGGAAGAGATCGTTCTTGTGCATATTATATCAGCCCTCAAAGGAAACCTAATTCGTCCAACTTCTCCGGCAATGGCGCATTTCTTTAGTCTACGGAATAATGACTGCTGCGTCAATAATCGATCCGTTTTTGGACAGCTCCACATATGCTTTGCTCCCATTGATATCGATGCTCTTTATGGCCAGTTCGTAGCCCTCTTTTAGCTTCAGGGGACTGCCGCTGGTTAAGGTAGATTCATTCTCCCCGTCGAGGATAAGCAGAGATGGCTCAGTTTCCGAAACCTGTCGAATTGTATCCACAGTGGCAATGTTCTGATCAGCTCCGCGGAAGGCATTTTTAAAATGAACCCGGATCAATTCAATCGGCTCCTGGGAATCGGCAGGCAGATTGTAAATGTATGTGTCATCCCGCTCCCAGCGCGCAATCAATATCGCATTATCAACAGGTGTTCCATTTCGGGACAGCTCCAAATGTACTTTATTACCCTCGAGATCAGTGTCCTTCAGGGCCAGCTCGTAGCCCTCTTTCAGCTTTAGGGGCGTGCCGATGCGGATAATGACTCTATTGTTCAGCTCCTCAATCAAACGGGCAGTCTCCGCGAGAGACACCTGCCTGATCTGGTCTATCGTCATCAGACAAGTGTCTGCGCCACGAAATGCATTCTTGATATGAATCCTGATCAGTTCCACTGGACTAGAGGATTTGCCTGGTGAGCTGTAAATGTATGTGTCGTCTGCATCCCAGCGTGTCGTAAGTATCGCATCATCGACCAAAGATCCATTCCTGAACAGCTTCACATATGTCTTATACCCATCAATATCAACAGAATTGATGGCCAGCTCGTAGCCCTCTTTCAGCTTCAGGGGAGTTTCGCTGCTTATAATTGCTTTATCAGAGCTTTTTTCGATTAAATGGGTCGGATCTGTCTCAGATACCTGCCTAATTTGATCTATGGTGGCAAGGTTCTCATCAACTCCGCGGAAGATATTTTTAAAATGAATCCGGATCAATTCGACGGGCCCAAGAGGATCATCAGGACGTTCGAAAATATAGGCATCTTCCACCACTGGAGGGACTATCTGTATCGAATTTTCAATGAACATTCCGTCATGATACAGCTCAAGGTATACTTTGTTTCCACCAGTGTCAATGTCCTTGACAGCCAGCTCATAACCTTCTTTCAGCACCAGAGGCGTTTGTCCGGAAATAATGAATTTATCTGTGCTATCTTCAATAAGACGTGAGGGGGAGGACATGGAGATTTGTTGAATCTGATCGATCGTGGCCAAATTTTGGTCGGCACCGTGGAAGGCGTTTTTAAAACGAACCCTGATCAGGTCGACCTTTTTATCTTGGCCCAAATCTCTTGTGAAGAGATAAGTATCATCGGCAGATGAAAGTGGTTTGACTACCTTGCTCTCAACGACCGCGCCGTTTTTTAATAGCTCGATATATGCCTTCTGGCCATCGATATCGACTGATCTGAGAGCTACCTCGTAGCCGTCTGCTAATCTGAATGGAACATTGCTATTGATAACTGCATTATCGGAACGATCGGTTATCACAATTGATGGATCTATCTCCGATACCTGTTGAATCTTGTCGATAGTGGCCAAATTTTGGCTGGACCCATGAAAAGCGTTCTTGAAATGGATTTTAATCAATTCAACTGTCCTTCCTGTATCCATTTTTTTTATAAATGTATACGTCCCTTGATCATTCCTCTCATCTGAGAACGAATTTGCTCCAGATGAAGATAAGAGCAGTAATATCAATATCATTAGGGCTGGGATGATAGATCTCATCATGGGTTTTGCCTCGTGGATTACATTCAGCTAATGTTACATGTTTAAAGATTTTAATTCTTGCGCTATGCCAAACTGGGGAGTGATGAAATGTTTGAATTGCGGATCGCAACCATTAGACCTCAAGAGACTGGACCGCATGCTTCAGGCGGCCTACCGCAGCTCCATCGATATAAAGGACAGCTACGACTTCTATGTTCTCTGGCGCTCAATGGCTTCAAACGATAATACACTCAAGGTCTGGGATCTCGAAAGCGGAAAAGAGGTCAGGACTCTGGTGGGGCACCAGAGCTGGGTCAGGGCCGTGGCGCTGACCGGCGACGGTAGGCGCGCGGTTTCTGCTTCAGACGATAAGACTCTCAAGGTCTGGGATCTCGAAAGCGGAAAAGAGGTCAGGACTCTGGAGGGGCATCAGGACTGGGTCAGGGCCGTGGCGCTGACCGGCGACGGTAGGCGCGCGGTTTCTGCTTCAGACGATGGGACTCTCAAGATATGGGACCTCGTGAGCGGCTCAATGATTGCCAGCATCACTGGGGATAGTTACATTTTATCCTGTGCCATCGCCCCGGATGGCCTGACCATCGTAGCAGGCGAAGCATCAGGAAGAGTGCATTTCCTGCACCTGGAGGGATATGCTCTGTCCCAGGAATCCAAATCCCATCCCTAGCGCGGCACAGCCACGAAGATGTTATTCTTGATGGAACTAAGATTGTCCGGTTCCAGCTAGATTGAAATACTTGTATTACAGCAATTACACAAGGTGATATTATCTCTACATCAGTATCTATAAGGCTGCCGGACGATGTTGCCAGAAGTCTTGAGGATCTAGCCGCAACCATTGAGCGCCCCAAGACTTATGTGATTCGAAAGGCAATCGAGGAATATCTCCGAGAGTATGCTGATTATCTCATTGCTCTGGAGCGATTAAATGACAAAGATGATGCCATTATCTCAGATGCAGAGATGAGGGAGCTTCTTGGCCTGCAGGATTGAGTACAAATCATCAGTGCTTCGCGAATTGAAGCATTTGGAAAGGAACATTGCCAAGAGGATAATTGATGATTTGAGAGACTCATTAGCAATGGACCCCAATTGTGGCGAGCCTCTATCCGGACAGTTCAGGGGGCTTTATAAGCTTCGTGTGGGTGACTATCGGGTTATTTACTCCCGCACCCGTGATGGAGTACTCATCTTACGAATTGGACATAGAAGCGTGGTCTATGAATCCCACATTCCGCACTTTTGACTCGCGGTTCATTAATTTTCTGCCGTTAAATATCCGAAATATTTTTAAATAAATAGCAACTACCGATTTCCCGAATGGAAGTATCATGGATTTGGATGTTCAGTCAT
>JAQVZT010000236.1 GCA_028708055.1 Methanothrix sp. | reverse complement strand
AGAGAAAGGCTCCAGCATCTTGATGACATCGAATTCGATTAAGAGAATCGAAGGTACTTCTCTCATAAATGCAGCCATATCTAATGTGACATATTTTGGTGCAAGGTATGCCCAGGGATCGCTGCTGAATGAATCTTTCGATGGATTGCTGCTCAATATTGATTCTGCAAGAGGAATTGTATTATATTGGGACTATTTGCGAGAAAATTTCTTCTTTGCAATGCTTTCAAACATGATGACAAGCATATGGTTTCATTGGGAGATGATCGTTGCTGCCTGGTTCTTTGTAGAAGTAATAATATTCGTCGTGGGGGCATCTCGTCAACTGTCAATTGAGGCTGACGATTTTACAAAAACAACTCAAAAAGGGACTGGATCGGATAGCGATCCAAAGGACGGCGGAAGAAATGGGCTCAGTCCCTATAGATTGGCCGATCTACTGGCAACAGACCTCAACAGAATAAATGAATTGTATAGAGACGTAGATGAAAAACGTGCCATTCGATCGGAATCAGGTGCAGGCAGACCCGTTGAAGCCACCCTTAAATCGGGAGATGTAGCAGAAATCCTGAAGAGCTCATCCAGCGAGAAATCAGAGATCGGGCTTGGTCCGATAAAGATCCCTATCGGATCCATCACAGGCATGATTGGTCGCTTGATGCAGGGACCACGAATAATAATCGGACTGCATAAGACCTCAGATACAACGGGTGGGGACAGAGAGGCCACTTACCTGACTGCGACCCTATCTGGAAATGAGCCGTATAGCTGGATCGTTGATGATCAATCATCTCTGGATACGGGCTCCGAGTTCCGGACCGTTGATGATATGATAAGTGAGCTTTCCCATCGTATTTTTGCAAAACTGGCCTTTGAGGAACCCGGCAACGTGGTTCCTTGGAAAGCGGTTTGGAATTTCAATGAAGGTCTTCGGGCTTATCGTGACTGCCTTCATTCTGTTAAGAAGAGACATTACTTCCTAAAAGATGCAGAGAAGCATTTTATAAATGCTGCAGAGGAGGAGGATGACTCGATTAACGCCTACTATAATCTGGGGGTCGTCTATACTGAGCTCCAGCAACTCGATTCTGCGGAGGTTGCCTTTTTGAGGTCCATTAAGAGCAATCCCAATGAATGGGAGGCATATTATGCTCTGGGGCTCAATATTTACAATAAGGCAAGGGATCAGGAGGAGCTTTCTCGTTCATACCACACCAATGAGCAGATTGCACAATGCGAAAAGATGATTGCTGGGGAGTATGCCAGGGTAATTGCTTTAAGCGAACATATAATAGATATGAAAGAGGCTCACTTCATCTGGAAGGATTGCCAATCTCTGACAAAAGCATATAATCTAAAAGGGGATGCTATTAGCCATATCACCAGGATGGAGGAAAACGAAAAAAAATCATCGGATTTTAAAGATATCTGCCGAACCAAATTTGCATCACGCAAGGCGATGGCAAATTGCTCTAATGGGGATACAGCGACATTATCAAAATCCGAAGTAGACGGTTATTCTCTAAACCATTCGATTGACTCATGCAAAAAAGCTGTGCATTATTCCTGGTCAGTTCTGTTTGAAGCAGAGTTTTTGGAGGATGATATACCCGACGCTCACAAGCTGGCAAGTGAATCCATGATCGATTTGGCCGAATTATACTTGTTCAAACAACAAAATTATCGTGCAGGCAAATTGCTCGAACAGGCCATCAGTCTGAATCCTTCGGATTCAAATTTATATCTATATCTGGGCAAAGTCAACTGTTTGCGTTCGAATTTAAGAAAGGCTATAGATATCTTTAGACTTGGCTTGAAAATGGCACCTGAAGATGATCGATTTAAAGCCTGTCTCGCTTGCGCATATAATGGACTATGGCACAAAGAGAAAGCCCTTCAAAATTGCGCAAATAATGGATTATTGTATAAAGAGAAAGCTCTTCAAAATTGCGAAGATATTAATGTCTATGGTCCGGAAGCTTGCAGTGAAGCCTTGGACGTTGTGGCGGGGGTTTACAATTCAATGAAGATGTCCGATCAGCAACAACGCCTGGAAAATGCATCCTTCTTGGCGAGGCTTAGAGATGATGCAAAAAAGGGTAATTCAATTGTTAAATGCCTCAATATGATAATAGATGAAAGAGGATCGGACGGCAATGGCCTTCAGGCATGGAAACGAGCCAATGTTTTCATAACCCTGATAAATCTATTGGATGATCTGGAATCGATAGATAATAGTAATAATGGTTCCATGAAAAAATATGAACGCCATACAAATAATCTTATCTCTGATTTGATATCGAAAAGCAATATAACAAACGGATGGAAACGAGCGCATTTTCTCTATTTGATAGGTTATCTATCATATATATTTTATATTTATAGGTCGGAGTATTTCAAAGAGTCCAAAGAGCTGTTTGAAAGATATAAACAATACTCGATAGCAGGCAGATCAGACCAAGCCATCGAATGCATAAGCAAATCGATTGAATTTCTTAAACGGAATAACGTTGAAGATATTTCTAAATTTGATATGGCTATAGAAAAAGCAGACAACTATCTCAAGAATAATCCCCTCGAATCAGTCCACATTAGGAATGCAGGTCAGGCGATAAATGATCTGTTCAAGGAAATATACTTGGATAAGATTCGAGAGTCTGAAACAAATCTTGTTGATGCTTGTAATGTATTGAGATGCAAATTATATATATACAAATTTTTAAATGATCACCAGCCCATTGACATAGATCATCGCGGCTGCCATTTGGACCTGACCTCGATCAATGATATTACTGCAGATCCTCAATGCCCAAATGAACCCATCAAAGTTGCGCCGCCAATGGCCGCGGTTTATATGGAATCCCATAAGTCCAAACAAAAGAAGAAAATTCACGAAATGGTTGATGAAAATATCAATAAGCTCAATGAAAAAAGCACCTTAAAAAAAGAGGAACTATCGGAGTGGCAGGATGCAATGCGAGTGTGCGAAAAAGTATATTCTCACACGATGAATATTCATGATGATGAAAGTGAGCGAATAGGAATTTATGTCGGTGAGTGCATAAAATCTCTTGAAGAGATCAATAATCTTATTGGAGATGGGGTCGAGAGTTCTGAATCAGATGTAAAAAAACGTATTAAAAACGGAAAAATCAAAATGAGATATTCCATGTATCTTCAAGAATATTCTCATCTCCTGATTGAATCCGGTCGGATATATCTGAAGATGAACAAACTGGAAAAAGCGGAAAATTCCTTCCAGGAAGCAATTGAGATGCTAAAGGATGAGCGTTCTCGGGATATAAAAGGCAGAAGCCTGTGGACATTGCTATCCCAATCGCAGAGTAAGCTGGAGAATAAAAGGTCGGACGCTCTCAAAGGAGCCCAGAAAGGAAGAATGGCCAACCCACTAGGCTATGATGAGCGCCGTGAGCTTGGCAGGATATTCTGCAAACTGGAAGAGTATGATTTTGGCCTGCAAGAGCTGGACTATGCCCAATCATGGAAGCCAGATGGACCTGAAATTCTGGTTGAGATTGGGCGGTCGTATCTCAAACAGGCAAGAGAATGCAGCCACAAGGAGCATCGAAAGAAAATTCTAAAAAATGCCTGTGATAGACTTCATCAGGCTTTAAAGATCTATGATAAGTCTTTGATAATAAAAAGAGGCGTGGCACGCTACTGGCTGGGCAGAGTCTATTATGAGATGGGTGACTACAAAAAAGCCATTCCGCATTTTAGAATCATATATAATGTCAGGCTCATTAAGACGGACTATGATAGAAATACCCTCGTGATTGCTCTACGACTTGCCCAGGCCTATCTCAAGGCAAAGTTATTTGACGATGCCGAAGAGCTATTCGATAAGATAATCGCCAAAAAAAGTGACCTTGATGATTACAAAATTTCCGATACTCCTGGCGAAAAATATGATGACCCGATATCCTTTAAGGAGGTAATCATCAGGGCCTGTTTGTGCAAATGCATCTCATGCATTGAACGCAATGGTGATCCCTCTATCGCCTTGAATAATGCAGCTCTTGCCAATCGGTATTTATGCTCCCCGGAATATCCGGAGCACTCGAAATCCTCCTGTGACAGCACTGACCACAAATGGGCTCTCTCTGATCGGCTATCCCACTTGAATGCAGATTACGAATATTGCATGGGCAGGATATACTCATATATAGGCCTTCCTTGCAGTGCAGTGGACTGGCTTGAGAGTTCTGTCTCCAAACGAGCAAGACCTTACGCATATTTGCATCTGGCTTTAGCATACGAAAGCAAAATAAATTCATGCTACAACCAACAAGAGGGCAATCCAACCCTTGCCAGAAAGGCTTTGAAATGCTGCCATCTGGCCGATGAATTGGATCTCAAAGAAGAGTATAAAAATGATTTAAAAGAGTTGACCGCCAGACTTACTGAGATCCTTGCTGATAAATCTAAAATGAAAAAAGGGGAATGAAGAACGATCAAGTGATGAAGACCATTACTCTGCTAACTGACTTCGGCTCCTTTTATCCTGCCCAGATGAAGGGAGTGATCCTCAGCCGGCTCGGGGATAAGGCTACTGAGATCACGTGCGTC
>JAQVZT010000235.1 GCA_028708055.1 Methanothrix sp. | reverse complement strand
CGTGGTGGAGGATCTCATGATCCACGATATCGATATCGCCGTCAATGTGCTTTTCAAGGGCGAGAAGAACTGCAAGATATTCAGTGCCGGAAGCGCGAATGTCTGCGAAGCTCTGGCAGTCTTCCCGGATTGTGTGGTCTCCATATCCGCCAGCCGCCTGTCATCCAAGAAGTTCCGCACTTTTTATGTTGAATCCGAGGATTATACGGCAGAAGGCGACTTCATGACCCAGGAGGTCTACATCTATCGCAAGCCCGGAAGGTACGGCGTGGAAAATGAGAGATACACTCAGGAGAACATCATTGAAAAGGTCCTGGTAAACAAGGTCGAGCCTTTGAAGGTGGAGCTTAAGACCTTTTTAGATTGCGTGAATAGCGGCAAGAGCTTCCCGGTCACGCCAGAAGAGGCTCTGAGGAACCTGCAAATCTGCGAGCAGATCAAGCAAGGATTGCAGATCAATAAGCCACAATAAACCACAATAAGCCATAGGACGATACGAGGAATAGATGCAAGAAGAGAGAAACAGCTATTATGTCCATCCCACGGCCATAGTCGAGAGCGATGATGTCGGCGATGGCACAAAGATCTGGCATTTTGCCCATGTGCGCCGGGGCTCCAGGATAGGCAGCAACTGCAATATTGGAAAGAGCGTTTACATCGATATCGATGCCGAGATCGGCGACAATGTGAAGATCCAGAACTTCGTCTCAGTCTACAAGGGTGTGATCATCGAGGATGATGTCTTTGTAGGCCCTTCTGCCACTTTCACCAATGATCTCTATCCGCGGGCATTTATCTGGGATGAAAGCCACGTTTCCGCCACACGCATCTGCCGGGGAGCGAGCATCGGGGCCAATGCCACAATCGTCTGCGGCATAACTGTGGGCGAGTATGCCATGATCGGCGCGGGAAGCGTGGTGGCTAAAGATGTGCCGCCTTTCGCCCTCATGATTGGCAATCCCGCCTGGCTGCTGGGCTACGTCTGCTATTGCGGCAACAGGCTGATAGAGGATGCTGCGCAATCCTCCTTCAAATGTTCGGTTTGCGGAAAAAGCGTTAATATTAAAAAAGGGTAGACAATGGCGCTCAATGAGGAAGGTTAATAGAGATGTCTGAAGAGCACGCAAAGATTGCAGTAATTGGCCTTGGCAATGCCGGGCTCCCTCTAGCTGCGGTTATGGCGGATAGCGGCATTACTGTCATTGGCGTCGATATCAATGAAGTGCGCTGCAAAATGATTAACCGGGGAGAAAACCCCATACCGGAAGAAGTGGGCTTGGATGAGCTATTAAAGGCGCATGGCGGAAAGAGGCTCCTGGCTACGCCGCGATTCGAGGATGCAAGAGTCTGCCAAACTTTTGTCGTGATCGTGCCCGTTTTTGTGGACGGAGGCAATAATCCCGATTTTTCCATTATGCAGAAGGCACTTCATTCTCTGGGATGCATCCTGAAGAAGGGAGACCTTGTCGTTCTGGAGACCACCTTTCCGCCGGGAACCACGGAAGCAATGGCGCAGATCAGGCTATGCGAGTCTAGCGGCCTATCCGCGAGTGACTTTTTCCTGGCCTATTCGCCGGAGCGGATAATGACCGGCTACAGCATCTCCCGGCTTCGGGAATTTCCTAAAGTGATCGGCGGCAGGGACGAAGAGAGCGGAATGCTTGCCTACCAGGTTTACAGGAAATTCATCAGCAACCTTCACCTTGTCTCCTCAGCAAGAGTAGCAGAGATGATCAAGGTCATGGAAGGCTGCTATCGCGATGTGAACATTGCACTGGCCAATGAATTATTCAAGATCTGCGAAGACCTGGGAATCGACTTCTTCGAGGCCAGAGAGAACGCAAACCACCAGTTCTGCCACATCCATCTGCCGTCTACCGGCGTGGGTGGCCACTGTATTCCCGTTTACCCCTGGTTTCTCATAAAAGAGATGGAAAAGAGGGAACACTTCAGCAATTGTCGGCTGCTTCGCTCCTCCCGAGAGATAAACGACGAGATGATACATTACTGGGCAGAGAGGATCTTGCTGGAGTGCATGAAGATAAATAAACCGCTCTCAAGCATCAAAATCTGCATCAAAGGCATAACTTTCCGGGCCGGAGTAAAGGAGTTTTATCACAGTCGCAACCTGGGCCTGGCGAGATTGCTGGCCGAAAAAGGGCTGGATGTCTATGCTGCCGATCCTCTTCTCACCGGTGATGAACTGGCAAGCAAAGGCATCAGATACATCAAACCGGAACAGTCTGACCTGGTATTCGATCCATTTGAGCTGAAATTCATTGCAGCGGAAAAGAATTAAGGAGTTGCTCCATGAAAATCGCATCGATTGTAGGCGCCCGGCCTAACTTCATCAAACTTGCCCCGCTGTCCAAGGAGCTGAGACGACGGGGATTTGATGAAGTTATAATCCACACCGGTCAGCATTATAATTATGAGATGGATAAGATCTTTTTCGATGATTTGGGAATACCCGCACCCGATTACCATATGGGCATAGGTTCGGGCAGCCACGGCCTGCAAACGGGCGAGATGCTGAAAAAGTCTGAGGAAGTTCTCGTCGCAGAAAAGCCGGATTTGGTAATAGTTTTCGGGGATACCAATTCCACTCTGGCTGGAAGCCTGGCCGCGGCAAAGCTGCATATCAAGAGTGCCCATGTCGAGGCGGGTCTCAGGTCTTTTGACAGGAGTATGCCTGAAGAGATCAACCGGGTGATTGTGGACCATTGCTCGGATCTGCTGTTCTGTCCGACCACCACCGCAGTGGATAATTTAAGAAAAGAAGGCATAATCAAAGGCGTCCATCTGACCGGTGATGTAATGGTGGATGCACAGAGGGAATGCGAGAGCATTGCCAGGAAAAGATCGCATATCCTGGATGATCTGGATCTCAAGCCAAAAGGATATTACCTGGCCACGGTGCATAGGGCATCCAATACAGATGAGCCGAATAAGCTCAGAGGGATCGCAGAGGCGCTAAAAAGTCTCGGTAATGTGGTATTTCCCTGTCACCCCCGAACCGAAAAATATCTGAAGGAATACCGCCTGTGGGATGACCTGGTCCGGAAGATCAGGGTGATCAAGCCGGTGGGATATCTGGACATGCTCCTACTGGAAAAAAATGCCGCGAAGATAATCACTGACTCCGGTGGCGTGCAGAAGGAAGCTTATCTGCTGGGCACCGCCTGCATAACCTTAAGAGGCGAAACCGAATGGGTGGAAACGGTGGAGGACGGATGGAATATGCTTGTTGGCCCGGATACTGATAAGATAGTCACAATGGCCAGGTGCTTTGTTCCTGGCCATAAGCGCCATGATGCATTCGGAAAGGGAGATGCAAGCATTAAAATGGCAGACTTGATTGAACTGATAGCGGCTAGCTCTTAAAAGAGTATAGGTGGATCTTGAAAGTACTTCTTTTAGCCAATCAGCCGGAAAGGACGACAAGGCTGAATATGTTCGCAAGCACCCTCAAATCGCAGGGCCATGAGGTGATAATTCCCAGTTTTGGCACCCGAAATTGGATCAAAATTGCCGGATTGGCGAATAAGATCGCCAGAGAGAGGGAACCGGATGTTGTTCATATATTCAATGTCCCAGATATAATCTACCATAACTTTGCCAAGCTGAGGGGAAGCGGATTCAAGAAGCTGATCTACGACTATAGATCTCCCTGGGGGATTGAGCTTTCTCAGACATTCGGCATGCCTGGAAGGATATTCGGGGAGGGGTTTGAACGCGAGCTGGCAAATTCCGCAGATGTCATAACTACCGTCAATAGGCCGCTTGGAAGAAAAGTGCAGGAGTATGCTCCTCACAAAAAGGTTCATGTTATTCCAAACTACCCCCACCGTTCCTTCCTCGATAAAGAGACAAAGGTCGGTGCCAATGTGCCGGCAGTTGAGCCGGGAAATGAGCCTATAATTTTCGTGGGACGGATCTGCACCCAGGAGGGAATTGGCAAGCTTCTGGAAGTTGCCAGGGCCATTCCCGAAAAGGAGTTTTGGGTTATCGGCAGCGGGCCTTTTGCCAACTGGTATCTCTGGAGAAAGCCTGCCAATTTGAAGAACCTGGGCTGGCAGACGCATGAGAGTGTGGCTGGACTGCTCAGCAATGCCAGGCTCTGCCTGATTCCCCGCGAGGAGGAGGCGCTCACTCCCTATTCCACAGACAAGAGCATCTGGAAGCTCAACGAATATCTCCTCATGGGGAAAAAGGTGGTTGCATCCGGTGTGACCATGGAGGAGAAGAGAAAGAATCTGGTGATAGTGAAGACGGAAGACCTGGTAGATGCCGTGCGGGATAACCTTACGCGAGAACCTGATAAGCTGGCCCCGGAGGATTACATGTTCTGGGAGCGAAACGAAAGGCTGATTGGAGAGATTTACGATAGCCTTTAATGCATTTTTTTAAGCCAATCTGAAAAAAGGTGCATGCTTAGTGCATGCCTACTCCACAGTCACGCACTTGGCAAGGTTTCTGGGCTTGTCGATAGGCAGACCCAGCTTGTTTGCGGTATAGTAAGATAGAAGCTGCACGGCCACGGTGCAGAGAACCGCAGAGTAGACCGGCTGCGTCTGGGGCAGCTCAATTACGTGGCTGGCCACCTTGGCGATATCCGGATCGCCT
>JAQVZT010000234.1:328-4626 GCA_028708055.1 Methanothrix sp. | reverse complement strand
GCCGGAGTCAAGGTGGCCTTCGTCTTCGACGGAGATCCCCCTTCCTTAAAGGCGGAAACCCTCGCGCAGAGGTCAGAGATAAGGGAAAAGGCAGAAGCAGCCTGGCAAGAGGCAAAAGATGCCGGCGAGGATGGATTCAAGTATGCTCAGGCAGCCTCTCGCATCAATTCTGAGATTCTGGAGGACGGCAGGAGGCTCCTTTTGGCAATGGGGCTTCCTGTCGTTCAGGCTCCATCTGAGGGTGAAGCGCAGGCGGCCAGCATGTGCGCCAGAGGAGATGTCGAGCTGGTGGCAAGCCAGGATTATGATTCACTCCTCTTCGGCGCGCCACGTGTTGTGAGGAATCTGGCCATCACCGGCAAACGAAAGCTACCCAGGAAAAACATTTACGTGGATGTAGAGCCTGAAGTCATTGATTTGGAGAAGGGACTTTCCTGCCTTGGCATAAGCCGCAAGCAGCTTGTGGAGATCGGCATCATGTGCGGCACCGATTACAATAGCGGCCTGACTCGCGTCGGCCCAAAGACCGCTCTGAAGCTCATCAAGGAAAAGGGAGATCTGGAAGCCATCCTGGCCGAGCAGGAGGAGAAGATTGAGAGATTTGCAGAGATCCGGGATTTATTCCTCCACCCTGTTGTGACAGAAGACTACGAGATCAAGATGAAAAAGCCCCGCGTGGATGAGATCGTCTCTTTCCTGGTTTCTGAGAGGGATTTTGATGAGGAGAGAGTCTTAAAGACGGCGCTACGGATAGAGGAGGTTTACAAACTTGGACAGAGCACACTCGACCGATGGTTCTAGCTGCACTCCTGCCGGCATCTCAGGCATTTCAGGATACGAACTGGACCTGAACAGGGCCATTGACCTTATCCGGAAGAGCGGAGCGCAATTGGTGGGCCTGCAAGCACCCGAGGGGCTGAAGAGGGCATTGCCCGCTCTGGCACGACATATCGAAGAGGAGACCGAAGCGAAGGTCATCATCTCTGGAGATCCCTGCTTTGGGGCCTGCGACGTTGATATGCAGCTATGCGGAGCAGTTGACATAATGCTTCATCTGGGCCATGCGGAGCTGGAGGAGGGCCCGGAAAATGTCATCTTTCTGGAAGCGAGGATGAATGAAGACCTGAAAGAAGTTACGGCAAAGGCCGCCAAGGTCCTCAAGGCCAAAAAGGTGGGCGTTACCACCACCATTCAGCATGTGCATAAGCTCGGCCAGGCGCTGGACGCCCTCAAAGAGCATGGCATTCAGGCTTCAATCGGGCCTTCCGGAGGAAGAATTGCTGAGGCGGGACAGGTTCTGGGCTGCAATTATAGCGCCGCCCGGTCACTGAATGTGGAGGAGCATCTCTTTATCGGAACAGGAAGGTTTCATCCTCTGGGCATTGCTCTGGCCACCGGCAAGAGGGTGGTGATTGCCGATCCGGTTACCGGCGAGGTCTCGGAAATCGATACCGATCCATTGCTGCGCAGGCGCTTTGCGGCCATCACCTGCGCCATGGATGCAAAGCGTTTTGCAGTTCTGGTTTCAAAGAAGCCGGGACAGAAACGGATGGAATTGGCAGAGCGGATCAAGACTATGGGACAGGCCAAGGGCCTGGAGATGTTTCTGGTGTACCTCGACAATATCGAGCCCGACAGGCTTCTGAACCTTGGAGCGGAAGCGGCAGTCTCGACCGCCTGCCCGAGAGTTGCTCTTGACGATGCAGCCAAATACCGGATACCCATTCTTACGCCGCCCGAGTTTGAGATAATGCTCGGGGAGAGGAAGTGGGAGGATTACAGCTTTGATGAGATAGAATAGATCTCGTTAGTGGAACAATATCTGTTCAATATTTTTTAAATATTCGCATTCAGCAACGATAATAATAAACAATCATTAGATATAACCGCTAAATTTATTAATGGGCAATAGAGTTGAATTTAGAACCAGGAAAATCCAAAAAATCGTGCAAAAGAGGATGCCCATGAGCCAAAAGAGCGAGACGGCGGCTGAAGATATTAATAATATCTATAATAATGCTTTTGATAAATTATCTCAAGAGATCATTGAGGGTGCAAAAGAAGGATTCAAGGAAGGCGTAAAGGCAGGCGTTAAGAGCGGCATTCAGGAAATTTTGACAATGGGCTTCCCTGGCAACGGATCCGAGAGATCTTCATCGGACGCCGAGATTCTCAGAGGCGCAACAGGAGAAGGTCTTCAAAACATGGCAAGCACCATCACAGAGAGAAATGTCTGCCCGGTCATCAGATCCTGGCTGGAAAAGCGATGCAATGAAGCGATTAGCATCCTCGCCGCTAAGAGAATGATCGAGGCAGAACAAGATGCCAGCTCCCTGACTGGCTACCTCAAGCTTGAGGAAAAAGCCGATAAGAAATATAAAGAGATGGCTGGCCTCGCCAAAGCGTCTCTTCCATCCGGCTTCGTTATCGATTCTCTCTTCAATGGCGTCCAGAGTGCTATCTGGAGCGGCATCAAAGAGGACATAAAGAACTGCCAGAAGAGAATTGCTGAGGTCAGTGCCGCCCAGAAAAAAACCTGAAATGGGGAACAGATATGCAAGATGGCAAGCAGAACGAGGACCTCATCAAAACACCCGTGCAGAAGCTGGTCGGAGGATTAACTGAGAAGTACGTCCGAGATATTGTTAAGCAATCTGCCCAGCGGACACTTCAAAAAAAGGGAGAGCAGCTTTCCAGAGAGATGGATTCCGCCTGGAAAGCTGCCTCGAGAGATAGCAGAGACCAATTCTCCAAGGATTTGGAAGATAAGATATCCAGAGCGCTGGACTCAACAACAGATGCTCTCGATCTAGAGAAAAGGATTGATAGCATTATGGATGAGCAGCTCAATCCAGCGCGACTTGATTCGCCTAGATTGGAGCCATCTCCCAAGCTCCAGGAAATTGAGACTCCCTCCAGCAAGAAAACGCTACAGGGATATTTAACAAAGATATTTATCGCTCTACTTCTGATTTCCGCAGGAATCTATTTTGTCCTGCCGGTGGTCTTTCCGGCCGAACTCCAGGTAAGCACGACAAGCCTCGATTTCGGAACAATGGGGGAGAGAGTTCCTTCGCCACTCACATTTGCCATCAGCAATCTTGGAAAGGGAACCCTCTCCTGGAAGGTCAATTCGGATAATGCCTGGATTGCCCTTGATCCGGCATCCGGAACAAATAACGGCCTGGTTACGGTGAGCATTCGAGGTCCACTTCAGGCAGGAACTCTCAGAGGAGTCATCGATGTTCGAGCGGATAATCGCCAGAGCCGGAGTATCGAGGTAAACCTGCGGGTGTCGTCGCTTCCGGAAATCTCCATCGATCCCTCAATTTTGGCATTCATCAAGAGGGATGGCCAAATGCAGGGATCTGATAGCCAGACTCTGAGGATTAAGAATTCCGGTGAGTTGCCTCTTGAATGGAAAGCCGCAGCGGATATGCCATGGATCACACTTATCAATTCGGAAGGGATCAATGATGGAGAGATTCAGGTGGGAATAAACGGAGAACAGGATCCAGGAACTTATATGGGCAATATTTCCATCAAATCGAATGATAGGAATATTGTGGTTCCCGTTACCCTGGAAGTCATGGAACCCGAAATTAGAGGAGTAGTAGTGATGCCCCGTGGACAGTAGCATTAAAAGCATTTGCTAATTGGCTTAAACGACTGAAGTGAAACATGGAGCGTGCAGATCTATAAGCCGCCATTAAAATGACGGGAGAAGATGGCGCATGATCTTCAACGCAAGCCATTCATTGGGTATCAGAGCGACAGATAATATCGCTCTTCACCTGAATTGGCTTTCAATATTAGGCAGATCAGCATAAATTATTTTAGCCAGTCGAATTAAGCTAGTAGTATTCCGGGAACGAAGCAATAGCTAAAGAAAGGATTTTAGGTGAGCATGGCAGCGCTCTGCGGCTTTGCCGTTTAGGGCGCACAGGAGCCGGCTAGCCGTAGCAGCATTGCTAAGTTGGATTGAAATACAGTAATCAGGGAGCCCAAGCTCCAGTTAAAGCAATAGAAGAAAGTTAGGTGAGCATGGCAGCGCTCTACGGCTTTGCCGTCTAGGGCGCACAGGAGCCCGGCTAGCCGTAGCAGCATTGCTAAGTTGGATTGAAATACAGTAATCAGGGAGCCCAAGCTCCAGTTAAAGCAATAGAAGAAATTTAGGTGAGCATGGCAGCGCTCTGCGGCTTTGCCGTTTAGGGCGCACAGGAGCCGGCTAGCCGTAGCAGCATTGCTAAGTTGGATTGAAATACAGTAATCAGGGAGCCCAAGCTCCAGTTAAAGCA
>JAQVZT010000234.1:0-228 GCA_028708055.1 Methanothrix sp. | reverse complement strand
GGTGAGCATGGCAGCGCTCTACGGCTTTGCCGTCTAGGGCGCACAGGAGCCCGGCTAGCCGTAGCAGCATTGCTAAGTTGGATTGAAATACAGTAATCAGGGAGCCCAAGCTCCAGTTAAAGCAATAAAAGAATTTAGGTGAGCATGGCAGCGATCCATATTTCCCGAGGGCTCGCGCACCTGAGTACAGTATGGAACGTGAACAGGCTTATCTTCTGAGTTCGGAAA
>JAQVZT010000233.1 GCA_028708055.1 Methanothrix sp. | reverse complement strand
CTAGTCCTCTTCATCGCTGTCGCGATCGTGTTTCTTCTTCATAAACCACAGGAGGGCCAGCAGGCCGATCACGAATAGCTTTATTTTTATGATCTTCTTTATGAGTTTGAACATCTTTTATTTCACCAATGCTATATGATACTCAAAACTATAAAACTGTTACTATTATTTCTCGTGAGAGAGGACCTTCAAAACTTGTACAATCCTCTTTGTCCCTCCGCTTCATGCTTTCTTTTGGTTGCGTTTATCATTTGGGAGGCAGCTTTAAAGATATTATTCATTAAGCAAAAAAAATATTGTGATCTCTCACACATCAGGCAGCCAGTCTATGCCCTGTCCAGGGGCCGCGCCGGTTTGTCCGGGAGCTCCTTCGGCACCATCGCTCTGCCCAGGATTATTGCCACTCTGTCCTGGAGTGCTGCCACTCTGTCCTGGATTCTCACCGGACTGTCCGGGCGCTGCAGGATTGGCATTGTCACTCTTGCAATCTACAATACTAATCAGCGCAATAATTAAGACAATTGCTACTAAGGCTTTCACTTAAGTATCTCCTCCTTTCTGTTGCCAGGAACACCAATAGTAAAAAAATGTTTTGCCTGAGTTTCCTTCTGCCTCAAACCATTGAGTTTCATCATCCCTTTTCGTTAGAACGCTCTACGAAAAGGCCGCAATGAGAGCAGGCTGGTGCTTTGGGTAGAGATGAGCCGCATAAGCATGTTTTGCAGCCTTTTTATGTTCCTGGTCTTCACCATTGCCAGAAATGCAGGCCTCCCAGCTAGCTTGCTCAAGAGACTTAAGAGAATTCCTAATAACCATCCAAATCTGCTGAGAAAGGAGCGAAAACCGATGTGCGCAAATTTGGTCCTTCCTGAAAAAGCCAGGTTTGCAGGAGCCCTCTTAACTTGGTTATAAAATAGCCAGTAAAATAGGTGCCGGGGGCGGGATTCGAGCCCGCGACTTCGAGATACCTCAGGAAGCGCGCGTCGATCGTTTTACCCTATGAGTCTCGCGCCCTAACCAGCTAGGCCACCCCGGCACGGCATAGTCCCTCAATTGAATTGTTAAATAAGGTTTGTGCTTCCTTGCCCCTGCGAGAGACCCTGGGGGCCGCGGGCAGGTGGGGAAAGAGCCATCTTTTAGTAGCTCTATAGATTTCCAGGACCATCATGCCCTCCGACATTACAGGCTCAGTAAGCGATACCCTCTCAGGAAAGACGATAGTAATAGCAGTTACAGGCAGCATTGCCGCCGTGCGGGTGGTAGACCTCATTCGCGATCTGATCCGGCGCGGCGCAGAGGTGCACGCCGTGGCGAGCAGCGCCGCCCTCCAGATCCTGCACCCCTACGCTCTGCAGTATGCCACCGGCCATGCAGTGATCACGGAGATCACCGGCCAGGTGGAGCACGTCCAGTTCTGCGGCGTGGGCGGCCTGGCAGATCTTCTCCTCGTCGCCCCCGCGACAGCCAACACCATCGGCAAGATGGCCTGCGGCATCGACGACACGCCGGTGACGACTTTTGCCACCACTGCTCTGGGAAGCGGAAAGCCCGTCGCCGTCGTCCCCGCCATGCATGAAGCCATGTACCGCCATCCGGCAGTGCTGCGCAACCTTGAGACCCTGCGGAGCATGGGCGTCGCCCTTATCGATCCGCGCCTGGAGGAAGGCAAGGCCAAGATCGCCGACAACCTGACTGTGGTGCGGGAGGTGGAGAGGATTCTCGGGCCGGCTGACCTGACAGGCAAGAAGATCGTCATCACCAGCGGCTCCAATGCCGAGGCGGTCGATCCCATTCGCATCCTCACCAACCGCGCTTCGGGCAAGACCGGAATCGCCCTGGCCCTGGAAGCGCGCAGGCGCGGGGCTTCTGTGACTATAGTGCACCGCTTCATCCAGGACATCCCGGTGCGCCAGGTCTACGCCGAGAGCGCCAATGAGATGCTCAGCGCAGTTCTTGCTGAGCTGGAGAAGGGCTGCGATGCCCTGATCAGCGCCGCTGCCGTGGCCGATTACACACTGAATGCGAGCGCAGACAAGATCAAGTCCGGCCAGGAGCTGGTGCTCCGCCTCAAGCCTACTAGAAAGATCATCAAGACGGTGCGTGAGGCCTATCCGGATCTGAAGATCGTGGGATTCAAAGCAGAGACCGGTGTGACCGACGAGGTTCTCGTCCTCCGGGCAAAAGGGTCTATGCAGGCAGCAGGCCTCGACCTGGTGGTGGCCAACGATGTTTCTCAGGGTGGCATGGGCACCGATGACAACCGGGTTCTGATAATAGACCGCGAGGCCCGGTGCAGGTCCGCAGAGGGAAGAAAGGACCTGATCGCAAGGAGAATCATCGACGCCCTGGTGGAGGTTTTATGAACTGCGCAGCGAGGAGCGCCCAGGCATTTGTGCCATCTCACATCACCGGCTTTTTTGCCGCCCACAGGAGAGATGATCCGCTTCTAGCGGGCTCAGTGGGCTGCGGACTCTGTCTCTTTCTGGGAGCTACTACTACCGTAGAATGCGCTCCTGAGATCGAGGAGACTGAGATCTTTCTCAACGGCGCGCTATCCGAGGCGCCGGTCTCCCGGTTCGTGGTACAGCGGCTGGCCAGGAGGCCCGTCCGGGTGAAGACGGAGCTGCAGATGCCTTTCGGGGCGGGCTTTGGAGCGAGCGGGGCCGGGGCTCTCGGCTGCGCCTATGCCCTCAACTCCATGCTTGATCTGGGCCTGACAGCCAACCAGACAGCAGCCGTGGCCCATGAGGCCGAGGTCACGAACCAGACCGGTCTCGGGGACGTCATCGCCCAGAATACTGGCGGCCTGGTGGTGCGACTGCATCCGGGTGCGCCCGGGACAGGAGTTATCGATCGGATACCCGTTCCACCTCTGCCCATCAGCTACGTGGTTCGCGGCCCCATCTCCACGAAACAGGTTCTATCCGATGAACGGGTGATGGCTGCGGTTAACGCCGCAGGCAAATCGGCCCTGAAGGAGCTCTTGAAGAGGCCCACGTTCGCCAATTTCCTGAAGCTCTCCCGCCGCTTCACATTGAACTCTTGCCTGGCCAGCGACTGGGCAATTCAAGCCATAGAGGCAGTGGAAGCCGCCGGCGGCCTGGCGAGCATGATCATGCTGGGCGATGCGGTCTTTGCCTTTGGAGAAACGGCTGCAGAAGCGCTGGGCAGCTTCGGCCAGGTCCATACTACTATTGTCTCACAGAGAGGTGCTAATCTTGACTGATATTCCCAAGTCTCATCCCAGGTACGCTTCCCTGGTGGCACGCGAGCGCGTGGCCCAGGGAGTGAAGAACGGCTACACCAGCAGCCAGGGGCTCATCGCCCAGGGCAGAGGAGAGTGCTTCGACTATCTTTTGGGCGAGAGGACCACGGCTTCCGCAGAGAGGGCTATAGCCGCAGCTGCGGCAATGCTGCTCCTCGCAAAGCGCCCGGCGCTCAGCGTCAACGGCAACGTGGCTGCATTGGTCGCGGAAGAGATGGTGGACCTGGCTGCGGCGCTGGGCATCCCCCTAGAGGTCAACCTCTTCCACCGGTCCGAGGAACGGGTCAGGAAGATCGCCGACCTGCTGAGGGCCAGGGGCGCAAAAAAGGTTCTGGGGGAGCATCCAGATGCATCCGTTCCCGGCCTGGACCACGCTCGCGCTCTGGCGACAAGGGGCGGGATCTATGATGCCGATGTGGTCCTCATCCCCCTGGAGGACGGCGACCGCTGCGAGGCGCTGGTAGCCATGGGAAAGAAGGTGATTGCCATAGATCTGAATCCCCTCTCCCGGACGGCCAGAAAGGCCACGGTGAGCATCGTGGACAACATCCTGAGGGCAGTGCCCAACATGGCGGTGCAGGTCCGGAAGCTGTCGAAGCTGCCGCGGGCCGATCTGGAGAAGATAGTGCTGGAGTACGATAACGAGAAGGTTTTGCGCCAGGCGGTGCAGGAGATACGGGATCATCTGGAAAGCAGTTCCGGTGAGAAAATCTGAGAAGCTTTTCTCAGCTTCTCATTTCAAATGCGTAAGGGAATATCTCCGACACCATTTTTGTCTCATAGTCTCCATTTTCGCCGAGGATTACAAGAGTGCCTCTATTGAACTCGAAGAGGATCTGGCGTTCGTCTCCTGCGGGCGAAACCGCCTTTCCATCAGGCAGAAAATTAGCAGCAGCTCGGATATTGCCGTCGCCTTCAGATATCGCCTTAAAGATCGCGACCTTTAGCGCGCTGGTGGAATAGCCGTAGAGCGCATTTTCTATGTTGCAGCCTGAGTAGATTCTGCCCGAGTCGGTGAGCACTGCCGCACCCACCGCGAAGCCCGAATACGGAGCATAGGCATTCAGACTCGCCTCGCGTGAGGCGTTCACCAGTACAGAAATCTCTGATCCGTTAAGCTCTCGCACAAACCACCGACGATAGAGTTGGTCGTATCTTCCATCCTGTTTTATGATCTCCATTCCTCTATCGAGAGATTGTTTAAGCTCTTGGTCCCTGACTCCAAAGTAGAGTGAGTGCATCTCCCATGGTGTGGCCAGGGCTCTTATGCCCGAAATATTCTGCTGCGTTATCCTAAACCAGGTGGATGTACTTCCACACACAAATGCATCCGCATCACCCTTGAGGAGTGCCTGCAGGCATTCCC
>JAQVZT010000232.1 GCA_028708055.1 Methanothrix sp. | reverse complement strand
TTGTGTTTTATTGTTATTGTTTTCATCAATTTGTTGCTAAAAATCTATTTTATATCTGTATTTATATCGTAATATTATTTGCTAAGTAGAGAAAAATTACCAGGATCTTCTATGTTTTGGTGTCGCTATTTATAATAGCCAGAATATAACAATTTAAAATCCAAATAAAATTGAGTAGAATAATTATGCGATGAGAAGGAAGATCAAAACTAAAATTGAAAATATGCCCTCGCGGCGCTGACCTTATCTTAGAGCCGTTCCCATGGATCTCTGTATCTATGATCAAAGCCATACCTGCTAATCATATGTATCTCCCACCGCCAAATCAATACTTGTAAATAAGCCACTTTTAATATATCCAAAATGTAGACAAATTTGATATTCATAGTATTGTTATTAATAGTAATAGCTATTTAAATCTTATGCTAGTAAATGAAATATATTTGCCAATATTTTACAAATAGATCAATTCGTCCATGCCATTTAGCGATTTGACAGTTAAATCATTTAAAACATCTTTATAATAACTATTATCATGACGACTATTCTTAATTCTAAATTAGATTTAATTAATATAATTAAATTTAAATAGCTAAAAATACCTAATCAATTGGAGCCTACAGAAAAATCTATGCCACAATTCCCCTGGGGCTCTATCCCTTTCTTTTCTTTGCCGCAAGAAAACTTAATACAATATCTACAATAGTATTATGACCAAAAAAAGAAATCCGGGAATGCTTAGCAGTCTATTCCGAGACAGGGTGGATGGATGTTATCCGGCACTGGATTTTCATGGAACTTTATGGTCTTCTCAGCTTCGAAGGTTCCGGTGAACATCTCGTGGGCTTTGATATCTTTGTAGAATATCTTGTGCCATGTTGCATCGGTTCCCCATGTACCATTGAAGGAATTCGTAGTCACGATGCCAATGAGATGCGATGGGATGTAGATCTCATTGTTTGCAGTCATGAGGCTCTCTACTTCAGTGGTATTTCTGCCTGCGTCCTTGAGCTTCTTGATCAAGTCCTCAGGACTGCCCTCTTTGGGTTGATAAGGCGTTGTAGAGGCAAAGAACGATGTCTCATCCTTCTCCATCTCATTTACGGAGAACATCTCCTGGACATTAGCCCCGATTCCTCCATAAAATGCCTTGGAATTCAAGTATTTTCCGCCCGTCAGAGGATCTTCACCAGCGTATGTCAGCTTGGTTCTTTCATACAGGTTCAAGCCGGACTCGTTGCTGCCATTGACAGATGTAATATTTCTCTTGAGCTTGTCAGCATCCTGTGAATAGGCATTCTCTGAGTCAAGCTCAATGTCTCCGTTGCCGGCCATCATGTTCTGGTATTCCAGAGCAATCTTCTTATCGATTACAGATGTGCTGACATCAATAACGCCTGTTCCTGAAACCTTTTGTGCTTCACAGAACTGCTCATATTGCACTGGTGGAACCAGAGGTGGATTTGCCAGTACAGTGCTGCAACTTCCGAATAGCAAAATTGCCAATACGACAAAGGTTATCCCTTTCATTTTTTGCCCCCTTCTCATATGAGTCTACCCAAAACCAGCTAATGTCAATAGGGTCGATGTAGAATCAATAGATGGTGATCTTTTTGTCTGTATTTTTGGGGATCTCATAAGTTTCTTCTTAATTGATATATAGGCGTCAATCAACCTATATATATCTAATTGATAAAAATAATTTAAATTAATAAAAGAATTCTTCACTAAATTTTCTTAATAAATAATATCTAATATTTCCAATCGTAATTAGCTCTAGAAATCCTAAAGAAATAACGCTGTGCAATACGATTGCAAGTTATGAGCAATAACTGTTATCGCAACGGTTTTGATTTTATCTACCTTTTATTTATTCTATTTCCAGTGGAGAACACAATCAGGAACCAAGTTCTATGATATTATGGAAAAGCATTTAGTAAAATACCTCCGAACTTATTCCCATGCATAGAACTTCTTCCGGCGATCGTCGCAAGGCTTTGCAGAGGACCGCTCGCGAGCTAGCCAGGGATGCCCGCACCCTGCAGAAGGTCGCTCACGTATCTTCGGCTCTCCAGGAGGCAGAGAAGCTGCAAGCACAAGCAGTGAAAGCCCTGGCAGATGGAGAAGGTCAAGCAGAGCCGTAAGGGCTCGAAGACATACATCTACTGGCTGGCATCCTGGCGTAAGGGCGGCAAGACGCGCAATGTACATCTGGGAAGCTGCAGGAAGATGGATGTCGCAGAAGCCCGTCGGAAGGCCAGGAAGACGAAGGCGGAGGCGCTGGGGATAAATGCTGAGTCATTATAGTGATCGTTAACTTAGCAATCAAACAAAGACGGTTTTATTCAATAACATACACAATATATGGATAATGTTTAAATACTAATAATGATGATCTTATGTAATTAAGCGGCTCAGAATGTCTCAGGAAACTACCCTCAGTTTCGTGCTTGAAACCACTGAGCCGTTTACCTTCTCCCTCTTGTTGAATTGAATGAGATTCTCGCGCCCGCTAACCCCTCCTATGTTTCGCTATAGTTTTCTTTTTTCGTTCCCATCGAAGAGAATCCCTCGTTATGTCTTCGTGCTCGATTGCATTTCTTCCTGCCCTGCCGATCAGTAGTTCTCTGTTTTTCTTTGGTCGCCCTATGCTATTACCTCCAGAAGTTGCAGACTTCTTCTTCGGGTCTCGTCTTGGTCAGCCAATTTGTCTGTAGATAATAATGACTATCTTAGTATATAAAATTTTTCTCTAAATGTCTCTGTGCGATACACAAATATATATAATTTTTAGTTCGCATATGGAAGAAGAAAAGAATCTAAAATAGGAATTTTTGGTTCAAACCGTCGTATGGGGGAGAATGGAAAAGAACGAAGCAACTGATGCATATCCGGCGAACAATTGGCTTAATGCTATCGTTTTATCTGAAGATATTAAATCAATTAAATCTATCGTTTAGCGAAGGCGACTAATTTAGGCCTATGGATAATTTGCTTTATGAATTATTCATTAACTAACTACAGATGCCTTTTTTTAAAAATGATAAATATCTATTGGTCTAGTGTGCTATTTAGTCAAGCTTAAATTTGGCTGCTGCAAATAATCTAATTCGCTCCGCGAAGGCATGCCTGTTTAGATATTTATATCAATGTATAACTTTTTTAACCCCTTCATTTCCTATGGAACATTCGTGTTAGATCTTATTATGTCTCTTGACAATGGCCACCTGAAGCCAAATTGCCTGCCGACTATGCGCGATGATATCTTTATGCTGATGAATAATAATTGCGTATGATTTTAAGCGGAACTGTTATATATGATATATGTTTATTTAGTTTTTGTAAGTAATTATAATCGTGGTTGGATTTCAAACGGCTGAAGAGCTGCCTATTGCTTCCCGGGAAACTGCATTAAGATGGATGCGGATACTGCATTGGAAAAGGCTAGAAGACTAAAAGCTTATGTTTAGGTCTAAGGCTTTTGGATTAAAATTGCCTTCTTCAGTGTAATGCAACTTCCCATTTCCATCCCAATGATGCGGCTTTGGCAAGAGCATCATCGGACTCGTCTTTGAGTCCGATCTTATTGAGGACTTCTCCTTTAAAATGCCATGCTGCCGGATCTGAGGTGTTAATCTCCAATGCCTCTTCGAAAGAGGCCAAGGCATCTTCATACCGGTTAAGTCGATTCAAAGCAATTCCACGGTAAATCCAAGCAGAAGCTGAAGACATATCAATCTCCAACACTTCGTCAAAACACCTTATGGCATCATTATAGCAGCAGAAATTCATGAAAGTTATGCCCTCATTGAACCACGTCTTTATGTCGCAGGGGTCGATCTCAATTGCCTTTTCATAGCAGTAAATGGCATCTTCATAGTTCTGCAATTGAGCAAGAGCATTGCCTTTGTTATTCCATGCATCGAAGTAGTTAAGATCTATATCAGTAGCTTTTTCAAAGCATTCTACTGCATCATTGTATCTATGAAGGGCAAAGAGAACATTGCCCTTGTTGTTCCAGGCCATGGCATAGTTGGGATTGCTTTCGATAGCATTCTCAAAGGATTTGATGGCTTCATCGTAGAGTTCCAGGTTCTTCATGGTAACTCCTCGATTATTCCATGCATCTGCATTCTCTGGATCCAGTTCCAATGCTCTATCGAATGATCTGATAGCTTCCTCATATTGGCCCATTTCATCTAGAGTGAGTCCTCTATTGTACCATGAGGAGACATTTTTTTCGTCGAGTTCTTTCGCATTATCGAAACACTTCATTGCTTCACTATAACGGATTAGTCTCTTTAGAACAATTCCTTTATTATTCCAGAATTTCGAGCTTTTTGGGTTAATTTCGATCGCTTTATCATAGCTGGAGAGAGCCTCATTGTACCGGCCAAGTTCGTAGAGACAAATGCCTTTATCAAACCATATGGAACTATTGGAGGGATCTATCATCTGGGCTTCATTGTAGGATTCTAATGCATCCTCATGGCGGCCCAGATACTTATGCAAAATTTCAGCCTTAGCGCACCAACCGGCATAGTTCTTGGGTTCGATCATGGTTAGGTTATCGAAGCAGATCAGCGCTTCTTTGTATTGACCAAGCTTTCTTTTAAGGAGGCCTTTATTTTGCCAAGCCCTAGTATCCAAAG
>JAQVZT010000231.1 GCA_028708055.1 Methanothrix sp. | reverse complement strand
TTGAAGAGAACGATATTATGCGAGTGCGGAGAATTCGTTCAGGGCCATACCTTTAAGGAGTACATTCCGACATCCATCGGTCCATCCACATCCACCTTCGGCCACAGTGGCTGCGGGTTGATCTTCAACCTTGTAGATGGGAATCTTCCCAAAAGCTTCTCGACGCGCATACAGCTCAAGGGGATAGCCATGAGGTTTGCAGAGATGAACAAGATGGAGGAAGCATCCGTGGGGCCCTTCCTGCTTGAGGTCGATCGCTTGAAGTCTCTGGGCAATATCAGCGACATAGATATTCTGATTTCAGCCCATAAGACGATCCAAAATAGAGCTGATAATAATCTGGGAAAAGGGTGATTCTAAGTGATAGTAGTTGTCTCGGATGTCCACCTCGGCAGCGACGTGGGCAGAAAAAGCAAGGGAACTGGACGGGCATGTGAAGATCTGGATCTGGATCCGCTCTTCCAGACATTCGTAGGATACATTGGAAAAGAGTATCTGCAAACCAAAGAAGATAGGCTGATACTACTGGGTGATATCTTCGACTTCTGGAGAAAAGATGCGGCAGAGGTCATGATAGAAAACCAGGATACTGTCCAGAAGATGCGGGAGATCGCGGCCCGATCGGCCATCAACTACGTTGTCGGAAACCATGATTACTCCATAAGGGAGATGTGGAGAAAGGCCGGAACGCAGATACTGTTCAGCACCATGGACAAGAGGCTTCACCTGAATATCGATGGCGAAGCTTTTACCTTCATGCACGGCCACCAGTTTGAGGTCCTGGCAAATCCCTACGACAAGAGTGAGAAGCTTTACGATTCAATATCAGCCATGCTATGCAATTCCGCTGGAGTCACGGGCTCGGCTGCGAGCGCTATCTGGGCCGCCATAGATCCCGAGAAGCATCTGGATTATATGAAGTCCATGAAGAAATCCGTATCTGATAGGCTCAAAGGCAAACATAGTGCCATCGATACCGTAGAAATGCTGGCTCATTCAAAGTCCCGGCCCATCTACACCGGTGCAGACGGCTGGCTGGTGTACGGGCATACTCACAGAAGCTATATTGACGGGGACACCAAGACCGCCAATACCGGCTCCTGGGGAAGGGACGAAGAAAACGGCAGCCTTGAATACATGATAATTGAGGGAGGAAAGCCAAAGCTGTGCTCTTATGGGACTTAGGGACTCAGAGCCCAGCGGCCTCATTCGAATCCCTCGATAAACCTCTTTATGCAATGCTTCAGATCCGGATGGTAGCCGCCTTCGAGCAGGGCGAATCTGCGCCCGCCGCAGATCTCGGATCCCTCTTTTATGACTCTTCCGATCTTAAAGAAATCCTCTTTTGTGAGCAGCCTGCCCCAGTCCTCGATGTAGGTGTCAAAGCCTGCTGAGACACCCACGATGTCGCATTCAAATCCCAGGAATGCCTCTTTTACCTGGCCAAGGTAACGGCTCTCATCCATATTGAGGTACTCGAAGTTTTCATCCACCGACCAGGGATTGACGATCCTGACATTTGCGTCTCCCCGGAAGATGCTGACCGTGCCGTCTCCAAAGTGCAGGTCGATATCGATGATCAGCGCTCTCTTCGCTCTGGGACGGATGCTCTTTACAGCAATGGCCATGCTATTGAAGTAGCACATCCCCCAGGCCCGGTTGGCTGAGGCGTGATGGCCGGGCGGGCGCACCAGAGCAAAGGCAGGCTCTCCCTGCATGGCCTGCTCTGCGGCGCAGACGGCCCCACCCGCAGCGAGGGCCGCGGCTTCAAAGTGGCCGCTCTGTCTAACTCGATCGATATGCTCACTGCCGTGGACCTTCCGGATGGCATCTGTTCCAGCAGGCTCGGGCTCTATGAACCGGTAGCCTGCATTTCTCAGCTCCTCAGCCGGAAGAAGAACTCGATCCGGATTTTCCACCGGGTTAGCGGGATATTTTTTCTCATAATCTCTGCTGTATACTATTATCACATGCCGACTGATAAAGATAAGGGATATATTAATGGCTATGTACAATGATTTTTTGTGAAGAATGGCGCAGTCCACCGTTATCATTCGACAGCAGTTATCCAGAGCAGCAGCGAGACGAGCATTAAGATCTTCTCTTCAATTTTGCCCGGATGGCCTCCAGTCGTTCTGCATGCTTTACCGCATCCGGATGACCGATCTCTTGTTCGAAGCTCACGCAGATCTGCATCATTTCGGCAGCTCGCTTGAGATCTCCTGTCTTTTCATATGTGAGACCCAGATTCCAGGATGAATTACCTTCGCCCCTCCTGTCTCCTATCTCGCGGGCGATGACGAGCCGCTGCTCGTAGTAATCGATGGCCTTCCGGTCGTCCCCAAGGGCGGCGTAGGCATTGCTTCCTTGCTGTCGCCTGGTATTTGGCAGGCTGAGGAAAGCGATCATGATATTGGAACGGAAGGCAGATGGACCCGGCTGCTTCAAATAATATTTATCCTAGACAGGCCTTTTCTATTCTGACTGACATTATCTGGAGGTTTTGTATGTCCGGTTCTATAGATGAGAAGGTAAGAGTGGTCTATGAAAATGGCGTCTTTAAGCCCTTAAAGGAGATTAAGCTGCAAGAGGGAACTAAGGCTTTCGTTGTCCTCAAGGCAGGGAAGATCACAGAAGCCGCCAGAAAGTTCAGAATCAAAGTGGACAAGGACGTGATGCAGGAGTTCGTTGAGGAGCGAAGATGATAGTAATAGATGCTTCGGTCTTCATCGATCTTCTCTTCGAATACGATTCTGAAAGGACTCGATGCGCTGAGGAAGTTCTTTCGATAATTGAAGAAAATGGGCTGACAATAATTGAACCAGATATATTCAAAGTTGAACTCATTGGGCAAATATCCAGAAGGGCATCCAAGGAAAAAGCATTGAATATCTGCGAAGAGATATTTTCTGAGCTGGCATTTGTTGAGACAGCTAAAATATATGATGATGCATTTCAATTGCCCTGGAGACAGGATCAAGGGCATCAGATGCATTTTACATAGCCTGCGCAATTGCAGACAAAGCAATCATAATTTCTAATGATAAATTTCAGGCAAATAGTGCCAGAAGATTTGGAATCGAGGTCTATTATTTGCTTCATGATCTGGATCCGGTCAGCAATCGCCTCCTTGAAATGGCCTGCAAGTAGCACTAAATCCGCTGCACCACTCTCTGCTCCCGCCCTCAAGCGCGCCCCGCATGGGCATGCGGCTGCAAGCGGGCTGCCTTTCCGGCGGCGGCGATCGCCTGCCAGAGATGCGCCCGGCGACCTCGTGGCTGATGGCAGGAAGCCGGATGCTGCTTTCGATCAGATCTTCAGTTTGGCCCGGATGGCCTCCAGTCGTTTTGCATCATTCTCCGCATCCGGATGGCCGATCTCTTGTTCGAAGCTCACGCAGATTTGCATCATTTCAGCAGCGCGCTTGTGGTCTCCTGCCTTTTCATATGCAAGACCCAGATTCCAGGAGGCATTTGCCTCGCCCCTCCTGTCCCCGATATCGCGGGCGATGGCGATGCGTTGCTCGTAGTAGTCAATGGCCTTGCGGGCATCGCCAAGGTCGGCGTAGGCCAGGCCCAGGTTGCCCAGCCAATTACCTTCGCCCCTTCGGTCCCCGATCTCGCGGTCAATGGCCAGCGCCTGCTCGTAGTACTCGATGGCCTGGCGGGCATCGCCAAGGTTCTTGTATGCAATGCCCAGGTTGCCCAGCGCATTACCCTCGCCCCTTCGGTCTCCGATCTCGCGGGTGATGACGAGTTGCTGCTCGTAGTAGTCGATGGCCTTGCGGGCGTCGCCAAGGTCGGCATAGGCGCTGCCCAGGTTGCCCAGCGCATTACCTTCGCCCCTTCGGTCTCCGATCTCGCGCAAGATGGCCAGCGCCTGCTCGTAGTAATCGATGGACTTGCGGGCGTTGCCAAGGTCGGCGTAGGCATTGCCCAGGTTGCCCAGCCAATTACCTTCGTTTCTTCTATCTCCAATCTCGCGGTCAATGGCCAGCGCCTGCTCGTAGTACCCGATAGCCTTGAGGGCGTTGCCAAGGTCGGCGTAGGCATTGCCCAGGTTGCCCAGATGCGATCCTTCCATCTGCTTATTCTTCAGCCTTACAGCGGCTTTCAAGGCTTCTTGCAGCCAGGAAATTTTCTGCTTGGGATGAAGGCGCAAATCAATCACATAAACTCCAGCATCAGGATAGCTCATGCAAAGCTGAGCTGCTTGATTGCTTGCTTCGAGCCTCTCGCAGGACCAGGCATGGCCTGCCATGATATTCGCCGCCTCTCTGTCAAAGAGCACCAGACCCGCTTGAATGCCTGCGCCTCCTTGCAGATAGAGATTGTCGGCTTCTGATAGCTGAATCTTGTAGTAAGAGGAATGCCTTTCCGCAACGGTAGCCCTCGATTCATCTGTCTGATTGGCTGAGGCAAAGATCCTCACCAGGTCATGCAGCCGGTAGCGTTTGGTCTCCTCCTGGTAGTCGACCAGGTTCCAGCGCAATAGCTCGCTGAGAAGCTCGTGATCCTCATCCTGGCAGATGACCTCCTCCGCCCTGAAATCAAAGTCCTGGGGGAAGACCGAGAGCATCCTGAAGACCCTGGCGGCCTTCTCAGGTAGGCGGGAGTAGGACAGAAGCAGGCTTGCCTGCACGCTAATCTCCC
>JAQVZT010000009.1 GCA_028708055.1 Methanothrix sp. | reverse complement strand
CAGCATATCGATTACACTATATTGATTGTTTGTTGCACCTACTGCAACAATTAATATAGTATAATGATGGTAGTAGGTGTGCAGGAGGTATCAGCATTTCGAGGCGAGCAACTACGATAATGATCTTTTCGGTTTTTTTAATCCTTTTAATCACTTCCAGCTCTACTGCTGCGGAAGAGAGCGATTCTGCGGATCTGTCAGACCATATGAATGAACAAAACGGCCAGTCGAGCAGTCAAGCTCTGGCGGCAGACGATAAGAGCCGGACCGCGGCAGAATCTCCTGATAATTCATCTCTGGAGATGGCTACAAACAGAAGAAAGGTACTGACTGAGAACTCGACACTCGATGATATTGCAAATGAGGATGTGGCTGGCCCCCAGAACGCCGTTCTGGTCGTCCGGGCGGCAGACAGCAATTCGAGCCGGTCCGCTTTACCAAAGGATGAGCCAAACTGCGACAACCAGCGGATCGGCCTGACCTACAGGGACTCCAAAGAATGCTGGCCGGAGACTGTTCAGCCTCCCAAAGGTGCCCCCAACGTCGTCTACATTGTGCTTGACGATGTGGGCTTTGGCCAGCTGGGCTGTTTTGGCGGCCCGGTTGATACGCCGAATATCGATCGCCTCGCGGCAGGAGGCCTTCGCTACAGCAACTTCCATACCACTGCCCTCTGCTCGCCATCCAGAGCCTGCTTTTTGACGGGAAGAAATCATCATTCTGCAGGCATAGGAGCGCTGACGGACATGTCGGTAGGCTATCCAGGATACAACGGAAACCTCTCTAAGAGCACGGCCACGCTGGCGGAGATTCTTCAGGCAGCAGGCTACAACACATTTGCCTTGGGCAAGTGGCACCTAGTCTCCACTCAAGATATCAACGCCCAGGGTCCATACGACAACTGGCCCACCGGCCGGGGATTCGACCATTTCTACGGATTTCTGCAGGCTCAAACCAACCAGTGGTATCCGGCTCTTATCGATGATACCCGCCGCATTGATCCGCCTGCCACTCCTGAAGAAGGCTATCACCTCTCTTCAGATCTGGTGGACCAGGCTATAAAATATGTCAGAGACCAGCAATCGGCAGATCCTGGAAAGCCTTACCTGATGTACCTGGCATTTGGCGCCTGCCACTCTCCCCACCAGGCTCCTAGAGAGTACATCGACAAATACAGAGGCAAATTCGATCAGGGATGGGATGCGGTCAGAAATGAAACACTGGCCCGGCAGAAGGCGATGGGTATCGTCCCGTCCAGCACTGTCCTGCCGCAGCGCAACGCCGATGTGCGGGCCTGGGATAACCTCTCTCTCGACGAAAAAAAGCTATTTGCCCGCATGATGGAGGTCTATGCCGGATTTCTGGACCACGCTGATCATCAGATTGGCAGGCTGATGGATTATCTGGAGCAGTCCGGTCAGATCAACAACACCATGATAATTCTGGTCTCGGATAACGGAGCCAGCATGGAAGGAGGCACTAACGGCTCGTTCAGCGAGTACATGACGATTAACGGCATGCAGGAAGAGAACGTCAGCTTCCTCCTAAATAAGACCGATGAACTGGGCGGGACCATGACATTCTCCCATTATCCCAGAGGGTGGGCCATGGCCGGAAACACTCCCCTCAAGCTCTACAAGCAATGGACTCATGAGGGAGGCGTCCGCGATCCGCTGATCATCTCTTATCCGCTGGCGATCAGAGACCGGGGCGGGATTCGCTCCCAGTTTACGCATGCCATTGATATTGTGCCCACCGTTCTGGAGGTGGTGGGAATCAGGGCGCCGCAGGTATATCAGGGCATACCGCAAAAACCGATAGAGGGCGTCAGCATGGCATATACCTTCAACCAGCCCGATTCGCCTACCCGAAAGATCGTTCAGTACTTCTCAATGCTGGGCAGCCGCGGAATTTGGTACGACGGCTGGAAGGCAGTAACCGCCCATCCCCGCGGCTCAGGAGGCAATTTCGATGAGGATGTCTGGGAGCTCTACAACCTCACCCAGGATGTCTCGGAATCGCACAACCTTGCAGCAGAGAACCCGGATAAGGTCCTGGAGATGGCGGAGCGCTGGTTGGCAGAGGCAGGCAAGTACGATGTGCTGCCCCTTGACGACCGGTATCACATGATGATGGAGATCGGACCGAAGGGCAAATTCGTTTATTACCCCGGCGTGACGCCGATCATGGAGCCGGATATTCCCGATACCAAGTTCAGCTCCTACACAATTGATGCTGATGTCGATATTCCAGAGGAGGGAGCTGAAGGCGTGCTTCTCTCCATAGGAGGGCGGTTTAATGGGCTATCGCTCTATGTTCAGAACCGGAGCCTCGTTTTTGACTACAATTACCTGGGAATAAAGCACACAACCATCGCATCGGATAGAGAGGTTCCTTCGGGCAGCTGCACTCTCGGGTTCAGCTTCGATAAGAACACTCTTGGCGATGTCTACAACCACACCGCTGCCACCGGAATTGCATCCATCTACATAAACGGAAAAGCAGTCGGCAATGGCACGATTGCCCCGACCGTCCCCAACATCTACTCTTATGAGGAGGGGCTTGAGATTGGCACAGATCGTCTGACTCCTGTAACGGAAAGCTACCAGAGCCCGTTTAAATTCTCGGGGACCATCAAGAAAGTCACGCTGGAGGTAAAAGAGTAATCGGAATTGCTCCGGAATTGCTGTGCAAGGAATTGCTGTTTGATCCCCGGGTCCTGGCCTCCGGCTCTTGCCAGGATCTGCAATTCCGTTATCCTTTTCAATAACTATCTCGATAGCCTCAATAGAAAAAATAGCTGAAGAAAGTAGATATACAGGCAAATATGGCATGGTCACCATGGTTCAGTCTTTGGGCAGAGGGAGAGTATGAGCTGCAACATCCATAAGATGGGATTCATCCTTATGATAACGATAATGCTTGCCGCATTGAGTGCTGGCAGCCAGGGCATGGCCGACCAGAAAGATAATGCGGATACGATCGGCGCGGATATGACTGCCAAAGAGGCATATGGCCGGCTTCTGAATACGTCCCAGGAGATGGCTTATCTCGATACGATGATAACCCTATCTCAATGGGATCAGGATATTTATATGCCGCAGAATGCGACGAAATACCGGTCCAAGGCCCAGAGCTACATGGAGGATCTGAAGAACAGAAAGTGGATCGATCCGAAGTTCGGGCGGCTTCTTTCCATCGCCAACAATGGCAGCAATTGGTCCGTGGTTGAAAAAGCAAACCTGAAACAGTGGAACCGCATTTACAGCAAGAGGATCAAGCTTCCTGCTGATTTCGCGGCGCGCGAGTCCGAGATGACTTCCGAATCTCTGCTTGCCTGGGAGAAAGCCAGAGAAGAGAACAATTACTCCATATTCCAGCCATACCTGAAGAGCCTGGTCGAGCTGAACCGGGAGAAAGCCAAGTATTGGGGATTCGATGAGCATCCCTACGACGCCCTTCTGGATGACTTCATGCCGGGAGTGACTTCTACCGAGTGCGATGAGCTCTTTGAGGCCATCAAGCCCCACATCGTCGAGCTGATCGCCAGGATAAATGAGTCAGGATCGAGTGTCTACGGCAGCGGCTACTATCCTGTGGAAAAGCAGGAGGCTCTGCTAAGAAATCTCACTGCTGCATTGGGATTTGACTATGAGTCGGGAATCATGACCAGGGCAAAGAGAGGCCCATCGACCTACAGCATAGGAATGCATGATGTCAGAACCTCGCTGCGCTTTGATGAGCACAATCCGGAGATAGCTCTTCTGGATATCATTCACGAATGCGGCCATGGACTTGCATCACAGGGTATTCCTGATGAGTATGTAGGAATGCCCATTGCCACCGAGCCGGGTATGGATATAGCAGAAGCCGAGGCGAGGATCTTTGAGAACAATTTTGGCCGGAGCCGGGCTTTCTGGGAGTACTGGCTGCCTCAGATGAAGAGCGAGTTCAAGCCGAACATGGACAATGTGACTGCGGAGGACATGTACAGGTACATCAACCGGCTGAACAACGTTCCGATTCGCATCGATGCCGATGAGGTATCCTACATGCTACATATTATTATCCGGTACGAGATTGAACGGGACCTCTTCGAGGGAAAGATCAGCGTTGATGATCTGCCTTCCATCTGGAATAAGAAGTACAGAGATTACCTGGGGCTTAATATAACCGATGACGATAGCGGCATACTTCAGGATGTTCACTGGGCTTATGGCAACTTCGGCTACTTCCCTGCTTATGCCATTGCTTCCCTGAATTCCGCTCAGCTGGAGGCGACCATAAGAAGAGATAATCCTGATCTGGACCAGAGGTTTGCCTCCGGGGATTTCTCCATACCAGCGAAATGGATGGCCGATCATATTTACAGGTACGGGGCCATTTATGACACGCCGGAGCTGATGAAGATGGCAACAGGAAACGAGACGCAGGCACAATATTTCCTGAGCTACCTGGACAACAAATACGGGGAAATCTATGATCTGAAGTGACCAGCGGCCTTGCCGCCCCGGTGCCCCCGCCCCACAGCGGCATGCTGCCCCCTGCCCCTGGAATTCTGATGCTCTGCAGCTCCAGAAACGAAATGACGCTCGCCCTGGCGCCTGCAATGACGATCTGCCGACCTTCCTGAGTGGCGGGGCAAAAGAGCATGGGAAAATGGAGAGAAAAGCGGAAGAATAAGTGCGAGAAATGAAGATGGGAAAATAGGGGCGAAAAAGAGCGAGGCAAAGAGCAGGAGATATGAGCGGGATGGCGGCAGGCCGTTCATATTCTTATAGCAGAAAGCTCCTTTTTTCTCAACATGATACCGATACCGAGATCTTCAGCCATCTGGATGGGGGCGGCAATATTGTCCGCAGTCCTGCTATTTTCTTTATCGCTATCTTCCGGCTATTCCGACCGGAATGAAACAGAAAACGTGAAGGTGATATACTTTATCAATGGAGCGGCGGGCGACAAGTCGTTCTTTGATTCGGCGGTGAGGGGCATTTCCAGAGCCGAGGCGGATTATAATCTCAATGCGACCATAATCGAGGGCGGCTATAATGAATCTTTATGGAAGAATATGATTGAGGATGCAGCCGCCAATCGAGATTACGATATTATGATTGCCGGTTCTGCTCCCGTGATTGGGCTGCTGGAAGGGGTGGCGGAAAAGCATCCCGATAAGAAGTTCATAATATTTGATTCCAGCGTGAACTACACGGGCGGTCGTTTTTCAAATGTCTATTCCATTCTCTACAGGCAGAATGAGGGGGCGTACCTGGCAGGCGTTTATGCGGGACTGATGACCCGGTCGAACATAATCGGCATACTGGGCGGGCAGAACAGCACCACCATCAACGACTTTGTCCTAGGATACCAGCAGGGCGCAAGGTCGGTGAATCCGGATATTGATGTCCTGGTGAGATATGCGGGAAGCTGGAATGATCCTGCCAGGGGAGAGGCCCTGGCCAGCGAGATGTATGATGAGGGGGCCGATATAGTCTTTCAGGCAGCGGGAACCACGGGATTGGGCGTATTCGCCGCGGCCCAGAAGTCAGGCAAATATGCTATCGGAGTTGATTCCGATCAGGCGGAGATAATCGAGGGGACCGATCCAGAGCAGGCCGGGCGGATACTCACCTCTGTGATGAAGAATGTTGACAATAGCCTCTACCGCGCCCTGGCTCAGTATGTTGGCGGAAAGCTTCCCTTTGGCCGGGCCGAGACTCAGGGGATCAAGGAGGACGCAGTGGGCCTGGCAAAGAGCAGTCGCTATCAAGAGATCACGCCCGGTGACATCAAGGCCAGGATTAACCAGACGGAAATAGACATCCGGGATGGCAGGATTAAGGTGGATACCGCTTTCAAATGATCAATCTCAGAATCAATCCCAGAAAATATGGCCGCGGGCCGTTTTCCGTGGCGGTCATCCACGGCGGCCCCGGGGCAGCAGGCGAGATGGCCCCGGTCGCCCGGAGGCTGAGTGCCCGCAGGGGGGTTCTGGAGCCGATGCAGACCGCCTGCTCTGTTTCAGCTCAGGCGGAGGAGCTGAAGGAGCTTCTGGAGCAGAATGCAGATCTGCCGGTAAATTTGGTCGGTTTTTCCTGGGGGGCGTGGCTCTCCTTCATCCTGGCAGCCCGCCATCCGGATATGGTCAGGAAGCTGGTGCTGGTGGCAAGCGGACCGTTCCAGGAGTGGTATGCTCCAGAGATAATGCGGACCAGGCTCTCCCGGATGAACCAAATGGACCGGGGCCGGGTAGAGAGCATCTTTGCCACTTTGGAGAGGCCGGGAAGCGTCGACGGGGAAAGGAACTGGAACAGTGAACGTAACGGGAACAGAGAGAAGGACAGGCTGCTCGCCGAGCTGGGCGATCTGCTCTCCAGAGCGGATGCTTTTGATCCCATAAAAGTGCCTGAGGAAGAATCCGACAGAACGGAATTAAAGGCATCATGCCGGGCGAATATATTTGCATCTGTCTGGATGGAGGCATTGCTTCTCAGGCAGAGCGGAGAGCTGCTGGAGCTGGGAAAGAGAATCATCTGTCCGGTGGTGGCCATTCATGGAGACTGGGACCCGCATCCTCACAAAGGCGTGAGCGAGCCATTGAGGGAGACGCTGAAGAGCTTCAGGCTCATCCTGCTCGAAAGCTGCGGCCACAAGCCGTGGATAGAACGGAGGGCAAGGGAAAAATTCTTCTCAGTTTTGGAGGAGGAGATTTTGGGGGACGATTGATCCCCAGTCAACTGCATGCATACGGGTATGCAATCCTCTCTGGCGCGGATGGCGGGGTTGAGGCGGGATCATGTTATTTTTTTGCAGATGATGAAGAAGATTGCCTCTTGCATGAATCTCATCAATCCTTTGCGATATGATTAACTATATCTCTTTTCGACATCAATCATTTCGCAGGGAGGTTATCTCTTGCCAGATTCGAACCCAAATCCAGCCGCAAGTTCACCTTTAGCTTTAGATTCGGCTCTGACCCTTAAAAATGCTCCTGATCTTGATCTTGATCTCGTGCCTGCCAGCATGCTGGCGGCGTTTGCCTACTGTCCGCGTCTCTGCCATTTGCAGTTTGTGCAGGGAGAATATCAGGATAGCGCAGAGATGGCAGAGGGCCGGTTTCTTCACCGCTGGGTTGATGCAGGACAGGATGCTGTTCCTGAGGACTTTGTGCCTTTTCATGCCCGATCGGTATCGCTCTCAGCGCCGCAAGAAGGCTTGTGCTGCCGCATCGACCTTCTGGAGGGCGACGGCAAGAGCGTGACGCCCATAGAATACAAGCGCGCCAAACCACACGATAGCCCGGCGGGCTGGTATGATCCGCAGATGATCCAGCTTGCCGCTCAGGGACTGGCTCTGCGGGAGAACGGATTTTCCTGCAACCGGGGCATGATCTACTATGTCCTCTCAAATGAGCGGGTCTTCATTAACTTTGATCCGGCTCTGATGGAAAAGACCAGAGAGCTGATCGAGAAGCTGAGGATTATGGTGCAGAGGGAAGAGATTCCCCCACCTCTGCGCTCCAGCGGGCGCTGCGAAGGCTGCTCGCTGGCCGGTGTCTGCCTGCCGGATGAGGTTAACCTGCTGCAAGAGGACGAGGTGGAGAGGAACCTCGCCGGAAGGCCTGAGGCCGAGAGGGTCCGGCTCCTTCTGGCCAGGAAGGATGAGGCCCGGCCTATTTATGTGATCGGTCAGGGTCATGTGGTCAGAAAGCGGGGAGACCGGCTGGAGATCTGGTCTTATGATGGAGGTAAAGCGAGTGAGGCCAAGATCAGAGAGGTTTCACAGCTCTGCCTCTACGGGGGAGTGGAGATCACCACACCGGCCATGCTGGAGCTGATGCAAAGGAATATTCCGGTGCTTCACTTCTCGCATGGAGGTTGGTTCTTTGGCATCTGCCAGGGAAACAGCCATAAGAATGTGCTTCTTCGGAGGAGGCAGTTTTCCTGGGCGGAGGACGATAGAAAATCGCTTGACCTTTCCCGCGAGTTTGTGGCAGGAAAGATCGAAAACTGCCGGGGAGTTTTAATGAACCGGGATCCGAAAGTAAAGGGATCTGATGAAGGGTCCGCAGACGAATCTGCAGAGGGATCTGCAGGTGGATCTGCAGAAGGCTTTGCTGAAGGGCCAGCGGATGCCGTTGCTCTTCTGGCCGGCCTGGCAGAGGAGGCAAGGAATGCAGAAGCGGTCCAGAGGCTGTTGGGAGTTGAGGGTGCAGCGGCCCGGGTTTACTTTTCCCGGCTGGGCTTCCTTCTCAAGGATAAATCAGAGGGAATCTCATTTGAGGGAAGGAACAGGAGGCCGCCACGCGATCCGGCGAATGCCGTTTTATCCTACCTTTACGGGGTTCTGACAAAAGAGCTCACGGTGACTTCTCTTGCTGCGGGATTTGATCCCTACATGGGATTTTATCACCGGCCTCGCTATGGCCGTCCGGCTCTGGCCCTTGATCTGATGGAGGAGTTCCGGCCACTCGTTGCGGATGCGGCAATGCTCTCCCTCTTTGGCAGAGGTGAGCTCACGAGGAAAGACTTCATTCGAACCGGAATCGGCATATCAATGATACCTGAGGCCAAGAAGAAAATTATTGCTGCATACGAGAAGAGAATGTCTGCCGAGATCAATCATCCCATATTCGGTTACAGGGTGAGCTACAGGAGGGTGCTTGAGCTGCAAGCCAGGCTCCTGGCCAGGGTCCTGTCGGGAGAGATCAGCCGCTATCCGGCATTTGTTCCGAGGTGATGGAGGTGAATAGCCTCAACTGCTATGTTGTCAGCTACGATATTCGCGAACAGAAACGACTGTGCCGGGTCCGCAAGGCGATGCTCGGCTTTGGAGAGCCGGTGCATTATTCCGTATTCATCTGCCACCTCTCAGCAATGGGCAGGGTGGAGCTGATTGCCGCGCTTACTGATTTGATCGATGCGGAAAAGGACAGGATAATGATAATCGACATGGGTCCGGCGGACGGAAGGGTGGAAGAGAGGATTATTTTTTTGGGTGTGCATGAGGAAAAGATGGAACCGGGAGGAAAGCTTATTATAGTTTGAGCTAACAAAAGGATGCCAGTGGGTCCGGGAGGTAAATGGGCTATGCAGAGGCCCAGTATTACGAAAACTTCTGAGACGACATACGCACATCTTAAAAACGTTCGTATAGTTGACGAGGTTCGCGCTAGGTTTACTGATTGCGATTAGGCAAAAAATCAGGCCTTCACGTTCTGTAAGCTTACAGAATGTTAACGACATCCGCGCGAATCATCAAACGGTCAATAGCAGTGGAGGCCGAAAAGCTTCCGCTCTATCCATGATTTTAGAATCGTGGCTCCATTGAAACCCAATACCGGGAATGGTTATATTATTTAAATATCCCCCTATCCATGATTTTAGAATCGTGGCTCCATTGAAACCTGCTTTTGGTCGTGCTCGGAGCATCCAGATCGACTACCTATCCATGATTTTAGAATCGTGGCTCCATTGAAACCCTTTTATCCAGCTCTGGTTGAGTTGGGATGTTGGGACTATCCATGATTTTAGAATCGTGGCTCCATTGAAACGCATATTTTTAAGAAAATATCCCTTGCCGCATCCCAACCTATCCATGATTTTAGAATCGTGGCTCCATTGAAACCCAGATTTGACCTGTATCCTCTTTTCTGTAGGAGATCTATCCATGATTTTAGAATCGTGGCTCCATTGAAACTGCAAGCTTTGCTGCGGAATCGCTTCCAGTTTTTACTATCCATGATTTTAGAATCGTGGCTCCATTGAAACGGTAAAGTTACCGTTGGTTAATTCCCCTTTTTCGTTTGTCTATCCATGATTTTAGAATCGTGGCTCCATTGAAACTCGGAAAATGCGCTCGTACTGTCTTTCCCGAGATCGCCCTATCCATGATTTTAGAATCGTGGCTCCATTGAAACGTCAAAGGGCTTACCGCCGAACTTGTCAATTCCAAGGGCGCGCTATCCATGATTTTAGAATCGTGGCTCCATTGAAACTCCTCTTTGCGGATGAAATGCTCCAGGGCTACAGCTGCCTATCCATGATTTTAGAATCGTGGCTCCATTGAAACCCATACCGCCAATATGTCGCCTATCGCGACAATAATGACTATCCATGATTTTAGAATCGTGGCTCCATTGAAACATATCGTTCGCAAATAAAAGCTTCTTGGATTATTTCTTCTATCCATGATTTTAGAATCGTGGCTCCATTGAAACTTTGGGCAGTATAAAGCTGGTAATATCTTCCGCTTGTACTATCCATGATTTTAGAATCGTGGCTCCATTGAAACTCAAGACAATCAATACTATTCTGTTCCCAATAGATTTACTATCCATGATTTTAGAATCGTGGCTCCATTGAAACTCCTGAATTTCCCAATGCCTCAACGAATCCAGGCGGGCTATCCATGATTTTAGAATCGTGGCTCCATTGAAACGTCATCTTTCCCCTCGTGCTCTTCCCGGATATCTACCTATCCATGATTTTAGAATCGTGGCTCCATTGAAACATCGTATCCGTTACTACACATTACCGGCGTGCTCAACTATCCATGATTTTAGAATCGTGGCTCCATTGAAACCCACATGTAGTTGCTTACATACCCACCTACTAGCAGGCTATCCATGATTTTAGAATCGTGGCTCCATTGAAACACTCGGTCTTCAAAATAATGCCTAAGACATTGTCGTTCTATCCATGATTTTAGAATCGTGGCTCCATTGAAACCCATCGGGGTAACTCTTGCCTTCTTCGTATTCCTCGAGCTATCCATGATTTTAGAATCGTGGCTCCATTGAAACCCATCGGGGTAACTCTTGCCTTCTTCGTATTCCTCGAGCTATCCATGATTTTAGAATCGTGGCTCCATTGAAACTGCTACCTTCTCTTTAATCTCGTTCTCGCTGAACATATATCCATGATTTTAGAATCGTGGCTCCATTGAAACTTGAGCCTGGCAAGATCTTCAGTCAGTGACATGTACCTCTATCCATGATTTTAGAATCGTGGCTCCATTGAAACGACGATGATCGTACTAATCATAGGGTATCTCATAGGACTATCCATGATTTTAGAATCGTGGCTCCATTGAAACTCCACATTCGTCACGTTGTTAAACGTGACTTCAATAGACTATCCATGATTTTAGAATCGTGGCTCCATTGAAACGAAATCGTAAAGTTCTGATCGTCCTGTGCCATAATCTATCCATGATTTTAGAATCGTGGCTCCATTGAAACTCCTTTTAACCTCCAGCCATTCTCCTCTTCACTGAGCTATCCATGATTTTAGAATCGTGGCTCCATTGAAACTTTTTTGTGATCGCAGTTCGTTTTTTCTCGCCTTTATCTATCCATGATTTTAGAATCGTGGCTCCATTGAAACAACGCTAAAGTAGTGACTCACCCTTAACTTACTTTATTCTATCCATGATTTTAGAATCGTGGCTCCATTGAAACCATAGCGTTCGCTTGAAGGTACAGCACCTGACTGCCAACCTATCCATGATTTTAGAATCGTGGCTCCATTGAAACTTTTGGTTTTAATCTGGGTTTTGGCCAATGCGCCTCTATCCATGATTTTAGAATCGTGGCTCCATTGAAACCCCAGACTAGGTATCATGCTTCCGCTCCCGTTATCGTCGCCTATCCATGATTTTAGAATCGTGGCTCCATTGAAACTCCGGTTTCATATCCCAAGGTGGTGTCATCCAGATTGGCTATCCATGATTTTAGAATCGTGGCTCCATTGAAACAACATCAGGGCGTTGCGACATGTAATCAATCAGTGCATTCTATCCATGATTTTAGAATCGTGGCTCCATTGAAACCCATCCCCAACGAGGACATTCGATATCAACAAAAGTCTATCCATGATTTTAGAATCGTGGCTCCATTGAAACCCATCCACTTCCATCGTGGGCGTAAATGTCAATTGAACTATCCATGATTTTAGAATCGTGGCTCCATTGAAACCTGCCGCCGTCCAGACCTCTCTGGGCAAGGCAGACACCTATCCATGATTTTAGAATCGTGGCTCCATTGAAACACCATCGAGGATGTGACTTTTATTTCTGTTACAATCTATCCATGATTTTAGAATCGTGGCTCCATTGAAACATAGTTGCCGCTGCTGCCAGTTGGCGCGAAATAGCCTATCCATGATTTTAGAATCGTGGCTCCATTGAAACGTCTGGTATAGCAGTATCCACTATCATAATGATATCTATCCATGATTTTAGAATCGTGGCTCCATTGAAACTTTAAACTCCAAAGGCAAGAAAAATGCCCTTCTTTTTGCTATCCATGATTTTAGAATCGTGGCTCCATTGAAACTTCTTTGTAACTCTTTTCGTTTCCGTATTTCGTTTTGCTTTCCACAATTTTGAAATCAAGGTCCCATTGAAATGCCCAGGCAGATATTCAAACGAAATTGATGGGAAACAATATCGAATGACGCCAAAATTTGGTTTCCCATGCGAAAAATTTCGAAGCAAGAGCGCAAAAATATTGGCTCGAAAAAGGTTTGCGCTCTACAGTGGTGGACGGGCTCTCGACTGCTTGCCTGGCGGATTCTTGCCCAGATCTACAATGAACTGTCGATTGACAGTATCCCTGATCAAAAGACCCAGGCACTCCCCTTCTTCAATGATATCGCAATTGAGTGTATCGTACGGACTGGCAATTCCTTTCAGAAACACTGAGAGGTCAGCAGGTTCCTCAATAATCTCCTTCGCTTTCCGCACAGAAATCGGCCTATCGACCTTTATCGCATCATTCTCCTTGATTATAACATGCCAACCGCCGTATTTGCGCTCGTTCAAACGATTGCGGACTATGCGGGTGAAGGCGAGGCCAAAAACAACTGCCAGGAAGCTGGCGATCAGATTTAGCGTGATGGCAATGATGGAATTCTCAATGAAGCTGCTCATGATTTAATCTCCCATTTGGCAATTTCTTCTCCTTGCTAATTCTCTTTTCATAAGCATTATCTTTGCCAATTCTTTGTATTTGGCCTTTTCGTCGCTGCTATTCGACAGATGCCAGAAAAATCCATATTCCTCATTGATCCAAACCTGCAATGACCATGCAAGACACTGGTGCCCGATCAGGTATTGAGGGCGGCTAACATCCTATGCCGTGCCTTTTGCGTGCTTCACTGCTTCATGTTTTTATAGAAAAATGATTCCGGCAAATCGATCTCAAATAGCAGTTGATTATACGGGTCATGCATCAGATTCTATCCCCTGCATCATCATCTCCGGGATCAGCTTCTCGATCTCCTGGAAATGAGAAAGAGCCAGAAATCCCTTGCTGGTAGTTCGATATCTGGGATATTTCCCTTCAACCCGCTCAACCAGCCTATTTTTGATGAGTATATCCAAATAAGGCACAACAGTATGAAAATTCATATTGCAGGAATATACAATCTGTGTCTTATTTGCCCCCACCCCTCCCGCACACATGCAAAATATTGCACAGGATTTGATCCTTGTACCTCTTGCGTCCCATGTTATTATGATAAGGATCTAAGATACTTATAAAACTTTCTGATCACTGATCTCTAGTATTATCTTCAGCAATAAGGTCGATGTATCGGATCGCTAATTGTTTATAAAAGATGTTTTCGCGCTCTGTATCGATTCCAGGAGACAAAAAGGGAAATAATCAAATAGCTTGCCGATACATAGCAAAGGTGATTATGAAGCTGAAGATAAAGATTACAGGCCCCAAAGTCCATGAGGTAGGCTACAGATACTTCTTGATGAGCAATGCCATAGACATGGGCCTCAAGGGCTTTCATGCTCGCAATAAGACCGGCGAGAAGAAGCCGGAAGTAATTGCTCTGGTCGAAGGCGATGAAGGGACAATTGCGGATTATAAGAAACTGGTAGAAACCCAAAAACCTGAGCATTCCGAGGTATCGGGCATTGCTTTTGAGGACTATGATGGCGATATTATGAAGACGGAGAGCTATGCACAAATTTGCTCAGCAATCCAGTTGAACAAGGCAATCCCTGTCCTCCTGGAGATCCGTGATAATACAAAGAACACCCTTGAAGAGATCAAAGGCATGAGGGAAGATATCCAACCGGGATACGGGATGACACTCAGACAGGTACAGTCCGATATAAGAGCCATAAAAGAACGCTTAGGCATGCAGTAGCATGCAGTAAGTTTTCCACCTTGCTATAAAGTAGTCAAAGAGAAAAGAAAAAAAGCAGTTGGCTATTCTGGAAGATAATGTAAATTGCAGGTCTATCCTTCTAAAGACGCCATAATTTTGACCTCTGCCTTCACAGGCACGGGATGCAGGAGCTGCGAGCCTACCCGCTCCATGATCTCCTTCAGCAGCCCGGCATACTCCAGAGCACGCTTCTCATCAACCTCCAGCAGTATCTCGTCATGGATGGAGCCGATGATCTTTGCATCAGCCGAGGAGATCTTTTCGTAGACCTCAGCCATCACCAGCTTGATGAGATCGGCTCCGGTTCCCTGGCAGGGCGTGTTGAACATCTGAAACCGGGAGGCAGTAAGGCCTCTGCCGAACCGTGGCCAGATCCTCCTCCGGCCCAGAACCGTCCTGGTGCAAGCCGCCGGAAGGGCAAAGAACCCCTGCATGCAATTATGAAAAATGTGAGGCACGGCGTAGCTCATGGCCATGACCTGGCCCTCATGCCAGGCTCTGACACCCGGATAGGCCCGAAAAAAGCTCTCTTTGGCCGCCTCCGCCTCATCCCCAGACATCCAGATCCCCAGGTCAGTTTGCACCCGGCTTTGCAGGGTACTCGCCGATCCGCCGTAGATTAAGAGGAAGTTCATGATCTTTGCCGCCCGGCGCTCTTTCGCCGTTACCTCCTCCGTCTTTTTTCCGCTCATCTGGCTGGCTGTCAGCCGGTGCAGGTCCGCGCCTCTCTGAAGGGCCTCTAGCATTGCCCGGTCCTGGGAGAGTGCGGCCATGATGCATAACTCAATTGTGGAGAAGTCGCCTTTCACAAACCTCCTGCCTGAGTCGGGCAGGAAGAGCCTTCGGACGGCGAGAGCTCCCTCACCGGCGCGGGGGATCTGCTGGGCATTGGGATCTTTGCAGCTCATCCTCCCGGTGGTGGAAGGTATCTGGAAGTAATGGGGATGAACCCTGCCATCCCTGGGATGGGCGCGCTCCATCCAGTGATTGAGGACAGCGAGGAGATAGCAGTTGTGGCGGTAGCGGAGCAGGGCTTCGGCAAGGGCACATCCGGCAGCGGCAAGCCCCCGCATCACCTCCGCCTTTGTGCAGGCCACGCCAAAGCCCCTCCTTCGCAAAAAGGCCAGGACATCCTCCTGGCGGTCGGGATTGAGATAGCATGAGATCCTCCGTCCATCATGAGTGACTTTGACAGTCACAAATCCCGTCCTGTCCGCCTCATCCTGCATGATCCGGGCGAGATTTCCGATCTCGCCCTCCAGATCCCGGACCAGGCCAGCGGCGTCAGAAGCGTTAAGCCCAATTCCGGTGACCTCCATCTCTGCAAGCGAAGCTATGGCTCTGAACTCCAGGTCGGCAATCCTCTGCAGGTCGTTTCTGGCCAGAAGCTCGTCCAGGATGCGATAGATGGGCAGTAGCACTGCTGCCGCCGTCGCTTCCTCCTGGAGAGCGATGTCGGTTGCATCTTCTGCATCGCTTTTCTTGACATTGGATTCTTTCGCATCTCCGATCATGATGCCAAGATGCCTCTCGGCAAGGGCGGGAAGGCTGTGATCAGCAGGCCTCTTCTTCCAGGGATTCTTTGGGGAACTGGAGGGAGACAGATCGTAATATCCAGACCAGCAGATCTCAGAAGCCAGCAGGATATCGAAGAGATTTCTGGCCGCCAGCTTTTGCTTCTTCGAGGCATAGAGAAAAGAGAGGCCGGTCTTGGCATCGTAGATGACCTTTTTGATCCCGGCATTTTCGATCAGTTCAATCAGATCGCCTGTGATTCTATTGCCCAGCGCGAGGAGGTTGGCAACATATACGCAATTGTCTGGAAGAGCAAGGCAGGCCAGTCTGATCTCATGGCAAAGGGGGTCCGGGCCGGTAAAGGTAAGAGCAAGGCCGCAAATTCCGCTCCTTTCGGCCTCATTCAGCGCCATTTCCCAGAGCTCATGAGAATCTGCAAGGATGATGGACATGGTTGCTATCACCGGATCTATTTTCCAATTGTTCTTCAATTTATATTATGATTTCCCCTTGCCTCCGCATGAAAATTAATGCTATAAGTCTGGTTGAACCTAATAATTATTAATGATGATATTATTGGAGCCCGCAAAAAGGGGGGTAAATTTCTGTAGCACCTCGCAATTTAGTGGGAACATAGAGGAAAGGTTATTATAGTTTGAGCTAACAAAAGGATGCCAGTGGGTCCAGAAGGTAAATGGGCTATGCAGAGGCCCAGTATTACGAAAACTTCTGAGACGACATACGCACATCTAAAAAACGTTCGTATAGTTGACGACATCCGCGCTAGACCTATTGATGGTGATTAGCCCAAAAATCAAGGCTCCAATTTCTGTAAGTTTACAGAATGTTAACGCCATCCGCGCGAATCATCAATCGGTCAATAGCAGTAGAGGCCGAAAAGCTCCCGCCCTTTCCATGATTTTAGAATCGTGGCTCCATTGAAACTCTGAAAGAGATGATGACGATAACAATAGTTGGGGGACTTTCCATGATTTTAGAATCGTGGCTCCATTGAAACAAATTATTTATTCGAGGTTCACCGATGCAGAAGCTGGCTTTCCATGATTTTAGAATCGTGGCTCCATTGAAACCTCATTATACTGAGTGTCGTTCAGTAACCCGACACCGGGCTTTCCATGATTTTAGAATCGTGGCTCCATTGAAACCTTCGGTTCCCTGGAAGAGATTATACCCCTCCACGTCACCTTTCCATGATTTTAGAATCGTGGCTCCATTGAAACTCTTTACAGCGGCCGCCTCTGTTGAGGCGTTGAACTCCTTTCCATGATTTTAGAATCGTGGCTCCATTGAAACCCAATCATCAGCGAGGCGTACTCGTAACCCATCAACCGCTTTCCATGATTTTAGAATCGTGGCTCCATTGAAACCAAGAAAAACGATGGGGATATCCGATAGAGCGTACTTTCCATGATTTTAGAATCGTGGCTCCATTGAAACGCCTGTGTCCTTTTTTCTTCCAGCTATAAATGCTATCTTTCCATGATTTTAGAATCGTGGCTCCATTGAAACTATCCAGTGGCACAATAGCCACCGGCAAGATCGTGGCTTTCCATGATTTTAGAATCGTGGCTCCATTGAAACGTAATTAATAAGGGAAACAATCATTGCCAATACATACAGCTTTCCATGATTTTAGAATCGTGGCTCCATTGAAACGTTATATCTTTCTGGAAGGTGAAAAGCATCGGGTTGATCTTTCCATGATTTTAGAATCGTGGCTCCATTGAAACGCTCTTCAGATCGTTGACTTCCTTTTGCAGGGTGTCTTTCCATGATTTTAGAATCGTGGCTCCATTGAAACTACTGCTGTTATGGCCAGGAAAAGCCTGGCTCCGAAATCTTTCCATGATTTTAGAATCGTGGCTCCATTGAAACTCCTTTTGACAGAACGCCACTCTCAGCGAGGGCTTGCTTTCCATGATTTTAGAATCGTGGCTCCATTGAAACAACTTTAGATAGTGTCGTCTACAATATCGACTCCATTCTTTCCATGATTTTAGAATCGTGGCTCCATTGAAACAGATTTCCGAGGATGGGTGGAAGGTAATCGACAACTGCTTTCCATGATTTTAGAATCGTGGCTCCATTGAAACCCATCGGGACTTTCTTCGAATCCCTGGATACCGTTCCTTTCCATGATTTTAGAATCGTGGCTCCATTGAAACTTAAGCGTATTAGGATAATGTCTTCGTCCTAAACGCCTTTCCATGATTTTAGAATCGTGGCTCCATTGAAACCCAGAAGTTCTTGACATGGCGTGGTCGGTCTGGGAAGCCTTTCCATGATTTTAGAATCGTGGCTCCATTGAAACCCTCTGTATCTGGTACACCGGACTCAATCCACGTCTTTCCATGATTTTAGAATCGTGGCTCCATTGAAACATGTTTGTTAAACTTAATGTAACAAACAGATAGTCGGCTTTCCATGATTTTAGAATCGTGGCTCCATTGAAACACCACACTTTGGGCACCTTTGCTTCCTGATTAATTCATCTTTCCATGATTTTAGAATCGTGGCTCCATTGAAACGAGTATAGCCACAACGCCAACAACAATTGCCCATCCGGGCTTTCCCTTTCCATGATTTTAGAATCGTGGCTCCATTGAAACGTTTAATGAAACCGCGCCAACCACCAAGTCCCTCTTCACTTTCCATGATTTTAGAATCGTGGCTCCATTGAAACGCCAATTCCGGGTCCGTTGGCCGTTCCTTCTCCAGCTTTCCATGATTTTAGAATCGTGGCTCCATTGAAACATGATCTGCTGTTGCAGTTTACTGGTGTCATTCCCATCTTTCCATGATTTTAGAATCGTGGCTCCATTGAAACACCGTCGCGGCAGTGGAATATCTTCCACGATATATTCTACTTTCCATGATTTTAGAATCGTGGCTCCATTGAAACTCGGGCAATCGACATATTCATTCTGTCCAAACGCGGCACCTTTCCATGATTTTAGAATCGTGGCTCCATTGAAAGGCCCAATTTAGCCGGGGTTTTCTAATCCGTTTCGAACCAATTAGCCACAAACCGCCAAGTACCCGAGCCTGCCCGGAGTTGAGGGCGAAGGACTGATCCGGGCGTTTTATCGCACGCTGTGTTCCACCCTAAACAGTCTCAAGAAACAGCTAAAACTGACAATGAATGCACACACCGATCAAACAGAGACCGCCAGGTATCTAATCTTTCCCTGGCGTTGAGGGTGCAGGGCTGCACCCGCGCGTTTCACGGCGCGCGCCGTCCCACCAAAAAGGGCGTCAAGAGACAGGAAAGCTAAACAAAAGGCTACAATCCCGCTTCTTTTCCTATCTCCCGCAAATAGTCCTGCAGCGATCTCCTGTAACCTTTTCTGGCGGCGAGCTTCTCGATCTCCTTCATGACGCCGCTGCCATATTGCATTGCCTTCTTCTCATACTGGGCTATCGCCGCGGGCATGTGCCGCCCGGCAACAGCTCGCAGCGGCCTCTTGCGCACTCCTCCGGAGACCCGATTCTCCGCCGGGATGCTCCTGGCAGCGACGACCACTCTCGCGTCCATGTAGGGCAGGGAGAAGTATGCACCATGCAGCCCGGCCACTGCTTGATCCCTGGCCAGCTGCACCGCAAGGCCCTGGAAATCCCTCTCCATATCCTGGGCGAGGGTTTGTGTCTCCAGGTAGCGGGAGTATCCTCCAAATAGCTCATCCGCCCCCTGGCCGGCCAGAATGCGCCTGTGCCCGTGCTGCCCGGCCC